>CALGGX010000060.1 GCA_937916025.1 uncultured Selenomonadales bacterium | reverse complement strand
GCGCCGACGTAGTCGTAGACCTTGTACGCGCGACCCGTGAGCTTCGCGAGCTTGTCCATGTACTTCTGGACGATCGCGGGCGTCGCGACGTAGTACTTCTCGCAGCTCTCGCGGCCCTGGAAGTTGATGTCGGGGTTCTGGGCCGTGCCGCGCATCGTCGGATGCTCGGGGTCGAGGGCGCGCGCGCGGAAGGCCTCGACGTACTTGTCGTCGATCATCTCGCGGATCGTCTCGTATAATGTCGAGCGCGACTTCGGAAGCATCAAACCTTCTTCGGCATAATCGTTTATCAAATCGAAAATCGTTTCGATATCGCCGAAATTCGGTTTGCGATACAGAATTTCTGCCATACATCAGCATCCTCTGCAAAATTATCCCGCTTATGATAAGTTTTCGGCGGCAACTCTGTCAAGTCAAAATTCGGCGATGATTTTAATCATGAAGATCGCGAGCACGAAGATGATCACCGGGCGGACGACTTTCGAGCCGCCGCTTACAAATGCGCGCGTGCCCAGCCAATTGCCGAGCATGTTGAAAAGTCCGGCGATCACTCCGAGCACGAGCAGAACCTTGCCGTAAAACAGCAACACGGCGAGCGCGGCGACGTTTGTCGTGAGATTGATTGCCTTCGTAATGCCGTTTGCCTCGGTCAATTTCATGTGCGCGACGCCGGTGAGGATCAGCAATAAAAAAGTGCCGGTGCCCGGTCCGTAAAAGCCGTCGTAAATTCCGATCACGATCGACGACAGGATTGCGATTACGTACATCTCGAGCCTTCCGCGCGGAGCTCCCGTCGGCGATAAGTCTTTTGATCGAAAGACGTAATACGCCGTCAGCGGCAGAATGATCAGCAAGACGTATCGAATGATCTTTTCATCGATCGAAAGCAACAACCGCGCGCCGAATGACGATGCAATCAACGCAAAGCCCGCGCAAACTCCGGCGAGTTTCCAATTGATGAAGCCGCTCTTTGCGAATCGGAATGTGGCGAGCGCGGTGCCCATGGTTGAGCTCATTTTGTTGGTGCCGATTGCCAAGTGCGGCGGCAGTCCGGCGATCAAATACGCGGGCAGCGAGATCAATCCGCCGCCTCCGGCAATTGCGTCGACAAAGCCCGCGACGAATACGAGCGGCAGGACGATCAGAAACGTCGTCAATTCATATTCCATGTTGCATCTTCTTTCATTGAATCAAATTGTTTTTCGGCGAAACGAGTTGCGAAGGGCGTCCGCCGTCGATAAAAAATACTTCCGCCTTCAGCCCTTTGCGCTCGACGAGTGACATGATCATTGCGCGAACATTGCTTTCGGCTTGCTCGAGCAGTCCTTCATTGATTGCCGCATTTTGATTTGCCTGAAGATCGACGGCGAGCTCGGCGTTTTGCTCTTCGAGTTTGATCCCCGACGAGAACGCTTGAGCACTCTGATTGTGCACCTTGATTGAATTCTGATCGATGTAAGAATGCAAAACTCGGCAATGCGGCACGATAATTTTTGCGGCTTCCCCGTTCGGCGAGATTTGTATCAGTTCGAGATCGCAACCGCAAACGATCGTTCCGATATATTCGATGGTGAATTCGCGTTTCGAGAACGGGCGATTGATCGGACCGATGAGCTTATCCTTCGCCGAAAAATGCACGACGGATTTGAAATTCTTCCGAACGACGCCGACTTCGAGCATGTTTTTGATCTCGGCAAGGATTGTTTGACAGACGACGGTTGAAACCGGCTCGGGCGGCGGCAACGATGACTTTTTACCCGATTTCGACATTCTGCCGATGATCATTGCCAACATCACGACGACTGCCAAGACGATGATGAAGTACATTGTCTCGCCGGAAATGATCATCAAAAAAATTTTCCACAACCAATCCATTGCAATCATCCTTTCCGTCGGCATTGTAATTGATCGATCGGAAATTGGCAAGGCGAGCTTCGGAAAAAAAAAAAAACACGACGCTCATCCGCCGACCGTCGAAATCAGATTAGAGGCGCAACCGGTGATGATCGCCACGGAGAACACGCTCGCCAAAAATACCGCGATCATCTTGCGCTCGAACATCGAACTCAACAGCGAGATTTCGTCAGCAGTTCGGTCGGAATGAATTCGTGTATGAATGAGCCCGACCCCGCGCCGAGCATCAAGTACGGCAACACGTTTCGGAATAATGCGCGCGAATTGCCGATCGCGATCGAAATTGACGAACCCGAGTCGATCGAGCAACAGCCCCGTCAGCACCGCGAGCGTGAAGAATGGTGTGATTGCGCCGAGAATTGCTCCGAAAATGCTGTTGAGTCCGCGATGCGGCGTCGTCAACAGATTTTTTCAGTCGAGGATGATTGCGGAATGTTTTTTGACGACGGCGTGCAACATCGACAATATCTGCAATCGATTGACCTCATCGAACGCCTTTCGCGACAGTAATTCCCTCGAGCTCGAGCAAGCGCGCCTTCTTATCAAGTCCGCCCGAGTAGCCGAGCAAACGTCCGTTCGCGCCGATCACACGATGGCATGGAACGATGATCGAGATTTTGTTTCGAGCAACCGCGCCGCCGATTGCTCGCGCCGATCGCATGTTGATCGCTCTCGCCAATTCGCCGTACGTCATGGTCGTTCCGCGCGGAATGAGCAACAGCAATTGCCACACTCGCCGCTGAAATTTCGTGCCGACGAAGTGCAATTTCGGAATGAAGTTCGGCGATCGCCCCGCAAAATATTCGTCGAGCCAACGTTTTGCATCGTCGAAAATCGCCGAATCCTGTTGCCGAGCGTCTTTCGCAAGTCCCGCGCCGAAATGTTTCTGCCCCTCGAACCACAAGCCGCTCAAGCCTTCGTCGTCGGCGGCGAGTACAATCCGACCGAGCGGCGAGTCGTAATCGTTGACGTATTTCATTGTCATTCACTCCGATCAATGCGCGGAGACAAGTGCCGCCTGTTCATGAAGTTTTGCGATGCGCTCGGAAGTCGGCGGATGCGTCGAGAACAGATTTTTGAGTGCCTGCTTGGAATTCTCGAGCGGATTGATGATGTACATGTGCGCGGTGGCGGTCGTTGCTTCAGGGATCGGCGGAGCACTTTGCGCATACGCTTCGATCTTTTCGAGCGCGCTCGCCAAGTAATTCGGATTGCCGCAAATCTCGCCGCCGGTCTTGTCGGCATCAAACTCTCTCGAGCGCGAAATCGCCAATTGGATCAGAGACGCGGCGAGCGGCGCGAGGAAATACAACAGCAATTTGCCGATCCAACCGCCGTTATCGTCGTCGTCGGAATCGAAGATCGCGAATTGCGCGAGAGTCGAGATCACGCCCGCCATCATTGCCGCGATCGTTCCCGTCAAAATGTCTCGATGCTTGACATGCGCGAGTTCATGTCCGAGCACGCCCGCCATCTCGTTATAATCGAGCGTCTTCATAATTCCCGTCGTGACGGCAACCGCCGCGTGCGAGGGATTTCTGCCGGTGGCGAAGGCGTTCGGCACTTCCTCGTCGATGATGTAAACGCGCGGCATGGGAAGATCGGCATTCTTCGCGAGCTTCTCGACCAAGCCGTACAATTGCGGCGCGGAGGCGGCGTCGACTTCTTTCGCGTTGACGGTTTTGAGCACGATGCTGTCACTGAACCAATACGAGAAGACATTGAGACCGAGCGAGATGATCAGCATCACGAACGCAAACGTCGAGCCGCCGATGAAATGCCCGATTGCAACCATGAAAACCGTCAGCAATGTCATCAGCATCGCGGTTTTGAATATGTTCATCGTCGATATTTCCTCCAATCAGAAAAAATCATTGTTGTCGATGATCTTGTCGTAAATGTAGCCCTCGCGGACGCCCGAATCGCTGAAGATTATGTGCAGACTGCCGAAGCGTTTCGCGAGCACGTCGGCAATGATCAGCCCCGGCATGAAGGTATGCATGCGCTCCGGCACCGTCCGCATCAGCAGAATTTTATCCGGCTCGATCAATTCGTTATCGCGCTCGAAACGCCGAAGAATGTCGCCGATCCGGCGCACTTCCATTCGCACATTGTTGCGCGGCATGCCGTACATTGCATTGTATAACGCCATCGCGCCTTTGAACGTGCCGCCTATGCCGCAAATCTGCGCATGCGAAACCGCCTGAAATTCCTTGATCGCGCTGACGGTGACGTCCGCTTCCGCGCGCATCTCTTCGCATTCCGAAGCCGAAGGAAAGATGTGCACTCCGGTATAGCGCGTATGAAACGCCAGCGATCCGATCGGCAAACTCACTTTGATTTTGATCTGCCGCGCCTTATAATAGACGATCTCGGTCGAGCCGCCGCCGATATCGATCAAAAGTCCGTTGTCGTCAACGAGATTATGCGTCGCGCCGATGAAATCAAACGTCGCTTCCTCGTCGCCGCTCATCACGCGAATTTCGACGCCCGTTCGGAATTCGATCTCGTCGAGTGCCGCGCGGCTGTTGACGGCATTTCGCAACGCCGCCGACGTAAAAGCAATCATGCGCGTGATGCCGAGATCGCCGAGAAAATCTCGATACTCGCCGATGATCTCGACAACCTTCTCGATGCCGCTGCGTTGCATGACTCCGTCACGCACGTGTGAAGCAAGTCCGACCGTGTGTTTCTTCTTCATCACCATCTCAACTCTGTCGCCGTCGATGGCATAAATCGCCATGCGAATTGTGTTTGATCCGACATCGATCATCCCGTACAGCATTGCCGGCACCTCCGCTCAAAAAATTTGTTTTTTCTTATTCGCCGCCAACGAGCGATCCCCTTCATGAAAACTGTTGAAAAACTGCTCGGCGAATGATACAATACGTTGTTACATCAGAATGGAGGAGATAGTTTGAAGATCACATGCACAAAAAAAGAGTTGGGCGAAGCGATCAACACCGTCTCGAAGGCGGTCGCGGTCAAAACACAATCGCCGATTCTTTCCGGCATTTACATGCGCGCGGAAGGTTCCCGTCTCGAATTTGAAGCCAACAATCTCGAGATCGGCATCAAAACCAAAATCCCGGTCAATACGGAAATTCCCGGCGAGATCGTCGTGAGCGGAAAATATTTGCAGGAAATTCATCGGAAACTCACCGGCGATATCATTTGCATCTCTTACGATGACGAGGCGAAGGTTGTCACCATTCAATCGGAGACGATCTCATTCAAGTTGCTGGCAATGAATGTCGAGGATTGGGTTCATGTCAAAGAGCCGGAAGTGGAAGTTACGTTTACCATGCCGGTTATCACGCTGAAAAATCTGATCCGCAAGACAATTTACGCGTGCTCGAACGACGACTCGCGTCCGATGTTTACCGGTTGCCTGCTCAACATCGAGGGCTCGAAGGTAACAATGGTCGGCACGAACACGCATCGGATTGCAATCATGAAAGACGATATTTATGACGATATCGGCAATATGAAATACATAATTCCGTCGAAAGCCCTCGGCGAATTGGTTCGGCTGGCGGACGAGTCCGGCAACAACACGGTGACGATCCGTTGCTCGCAAAAAGACGTCGACTTTACCTTCGACAATGTGTATATGAAGACGCGGCTGCTGGAAGGCGAATTCCCGTCGTATGAAAAAGTGATCCCGCGCGAGGCGACGGTGATTGCGCGCGTCGAAACGGCAGAATTGTTGGCGGTGATCGATCGCGTCGGTTTGATCGCGAAAGAGACCGATTACAAGACGATCCGTTGCAAATTCTCGGGCGGGCAATTGCATCTCTCCTCGACGAGCCCGGACATCGGAAATGCCGAAGAAAGCATTCCGGCGCAAATCGAGGGCGGCGACATGGATATTTCCTTCAACGTCAATTATCTCAACGAAGCTCTGAAGGTTATCGACACGAATATTTGCGTGATCAAAATGTCGGGGCATTTGAAGCCGGCGGACATTCGCGAGGCGGATTCGGACGACTTCATCTACATCGTCACCCCCATCAGAACGATGTAAAGCAATTAGGAATTAGGAATGCGGAATTAGGAATTAAGACTTGGGAATTAATTACGAATTACGAATTACGAATTACGCATTGTTTTCCGCAGTTTCGTATTATGTCATACTGCTCGCGTTTTACATCGACATAGGTCAGAACGTCGGCATGAAGTATTTTCTGCCGGCGTTTCTTCCGATTGTCGTCGGATTGATTTTGATGCAAGCCGCGCGGAACTCGCTTTTGCATTTCCGAGACGACATGCCGAATTTGATCACGGCACTCGGCTGGTGCAGCGCGTTTCCGATCCTGTACACGTGGACTTACGAGCGGCAATGGTTTGCGTCACTGATCTGCTACGACTTCATTGTCGGCACGGCGATCTTGCTGATGCTCGGCAGTATCGAAGTGCTCTTGACGGCACTCGGACATTCAAAAATATCGGCGGCGTTGATGACGGCGTTGAATTTTTTTTGCCTGCTGATCCCCTTCATTCAATTCGCGTATTACTGTTTGACGTGGCATTGTTTATCGCCGGAGTCGCTGATGGCACTGTACATGACCAATTGGCACGAGAGCATCGATTGGCTGCAGTCGAGCTTCGGCTTTTCATTGCCGATTATTTTCGGCGTGATTGCATTTCTGATGCGGCGGGCGTATAATGTGCTTCGAGACTTCGCGCGAAACTTCGCGGGCGGATTTTCGCATCGATTGACGGCGGCGATTGTTTTACTCGGTTCTCTCGGAACCTTGAGCTCTTACTTGCCGGAAACGTCGATTGCGGGCGAATGGAAAAACGTGACGGATTACGTCGCCGAACTTCAGCGATACAAAATCGGTTACGACGAGCGTTTAGAGGAATTGCAAATCAATCGGAGCGAAACGCTTGCTTCAAAAGTGCGCGGCACGGTTATTGTCGTAATCGGCGAGTCCGCCTCGCGAGATTACATGAAGGCGTTCAATCCGAACTGTGAATTCGACGATACGCCATGGCTCTCCGCGCGGACGCCGGACGAAGGCTTTTTGATCTTTCAAAACGCGTATGCGTCGTGGTCGCAAACGGTTCCGGTATTGCAACGCGCCTTGACCGAGCAGAGTCAATACAATCAAAAAGAATTTTACGATTCTGTGTCGATCCTCGACGTGGCGAAGAAGGCGGGCTATCGGACGTATTGGTTCAGCAATCAGGGGCGTTACGGCGAATTCGACAGCGCGACGACGTTGGTCGCCAAGACGGCGGACGAATCGCATTGGACGGACGACGCCTTTGACTTTTCCGATATGTATGATATCGAGCTGATGAAGTATCTGAAGACGGTCGACGGCGGCGAGAATAATTTCATCGTCCTGCATTTGATCGGCAGTCATATCTATTACAATAATCGATATCCGCGCGAGTTTAAGAAATGGGTGACGGCGGACGGCACGGGTATGGCGTTGGCGGCGGAAGCGTATGCGAATACGATCCTCTATACCGATTACGTCCTGTCGGAGATATTCGAGTACGCGAAGTCGGAGCTGAATTTGCAGGCGATGCTTTATTTTTCCGATCACGGAGAGAATTTGAAGATATCGCATAACCCGGACGTGTTCAGTTTCGACATGGTTCGCATCCCGATGTGGATTTGGTTATCGGAAGAATATTGCGCGGCGTTTCCGGACCGGTCGAAACAGCTGCTCGAACGTCGGGATCAATATTTTACAAACGACTTGATATATGATACAATCGGCGGGATTTTGAATGCGCGCTCGAACAAATACGAGGCGCGGCAGGATTTTTCGTCGGCGGAGTACGGTTTCAATCGCGAGAATTTGACGACGATGCTCGGGCGTTACCGCTTGACGGACGATCCGAACTGAGGTGAATAAATGGAAGAAAATATTCTGATCATAAGTGTATCGGCGCGTTGGGGCGGCGGTTCGTATGTCTTTCTCGATCAGTACATTACGGAAAACTGTTCCGGCAAAGGCGTTTTTGTGCTCGAACAGCATCGCGAGAACAATGTCGAGACACTGCTCTTGACCGATCGTCGTCTCAATCGGACATTCAAATTCGAGAAGAAGGCGATCGCGCTTACCAATTTGACTCAACATCTGAAGATCTCATCGATCTTTATCAATCATCTGATCGAATTCGATTTGCTTTTCATAATGAATTGGATCGAGCAATCGAAATTGCCGTATACGGTTTTCATTCACGACTACTTCTGCATTTGCCCGCATCCGTTGTTTTCATGTTTCGGAAAATTCTGTGCGGATAACGTCAAAAATCCGTTTTGCCGCATGAGTTTTGCATCGGCGCGTTTGCCGTCCGTGAATATCGATCAATATCGAATGCTGTTCAGTCAATTTTTGTCGAGAGCGCAACACATTTATTCGCCGTCGAATTACACCGCAAACATCATCAAAAAATATCTGCCGCTGTTGCATATCGAAATTCGTCCGCATCGATTGACTCTGCCGTTAAAAAAGACATTCAAACCGCAATTCGCCGAGCGTGATAAGATCAGAATTGTCTTTTTGGGCGATGTATCTCACTACAAAAATGAATTGCACTTACTGGCGGCGAACGAGTTCATTCGCATGCGCGGTTTGCCGATTGAATTGATTGTGTTGGGAAGATGTGCGGCGCGTCCCGGCATCAACGTTCACGGCAAATACGACAACAAAAAAGTATCGGAACTGTTGGCGTCATATGAAACGTCAATCACGGCAGTAATGAGTATGCTGTGCGATACTTATTGCTACACGGCAAGCGAAGCGATCCTGTCGGGATATCCCGTACTTGCGCTGAATATCGGCGCGCATTCGGAGCGCATTGCCAATTGCGATTGCGGTTGGCTTTTGCCGTTTGACTCGCCTAATCGCGGAATAGAGGAGCTCAAACGCTTTTTGCAATTCATTGTCACGCCGGAAGGCAGAAAACAAATTCAATCGAAAGCGGCAAATACCGCCCGTTTCCGAAACGGCGCAAACATTGCCGATATGATTGATGCTCAAGGGCATGGCATGTTGAGAACGTGGGATATTTTCGACACGCTGATTGCTCGGAGATGCGTGCAACCGAATCGCATTTTCGACATTGTCGAGCAACGACTCGGCGTCAAAGGCTTTGCGCAAATGCGTCAAAATGCCGAACAACTTATTCGCAATATCGGCATCAATTTCAAGCAAAGCGATATTTATGACGTCATGAGTCAAATTTTTAAACTCGACAAAAAAACTGTCGAGCAATGGCAAAAAACGGAACTCGAAGTCGAGCTTGAACAGGCGATTCCGATTGCGGAGAACATCAATCAAGTCCGTTCCGGCGACGTGCTGATTTCGGATATGCAATTGCCGAAAGATACAATTCGACAGATGCTTGAAAAATGCGGACTTAACGTGCCGGTTGAAATTTTCATATCGTCCGCGACAGATACGGGCGGAATAATTTGGCAACGACTTCGCAACAACGGAATGTTCATTCTTCACACGGGCGATAATGAAGTCTCTGATATAAAGAAGCCGCGCGAGTTTGGAATGGAATCGTCATGGTCAACGGCGAACCGTCCGACGCCGCTCGAAACTCAATTGCTGAAAATCGACTTCGAGTTCGGCGCGTATCTCCGAGAATTGCGATTGGCAAATCCGTTCGACGAAGAAGTCAAACGCAATTATTGGTCGCTGTTCATGATCAACGTCGGCATTCTGATGTTGATCGCACAGTTGATTGACAGAGTGCAGAAAACGTACGGCTTCGAGTATCTCGGCTTTTGCGGACGCGATACGTATTACATGCGGCAGATTTATCGACGGCTGAAGTCGGATCGAAACGAGCCGATTCCGGCGAACGATTATCTCTACTACTCTCGCAAGCTGGTGAAAAACTCCGAAGAGGATTTGATCAAATACTTTGCGAATGAGATCGACGGACGCCGCGCGCTGATGATCGATCTGTTCGGCACCGGCACGAATTTGAGTATGTTGCGTTCTCGCGCCAAATTGAATTACTCGATCCTGCTTTGCATACTGCTCGAACATAAACTCGCCGTCGGAATCTATTCTCAACTTCAACAGTTCATTGCAAACGATTGGATCGGCATAAAAGATGCGTTATCCGACACACACACACAAGGGGCGTTTGAAAAAGTCGATCTCTGCCTGTTTGATCGCGTTAAAGATGCTCTGCCTGTCATTGATAATGTCGAGCTTTTCAATCGCGCGACGCACAACTCGCCGATCAAGCTGAAAGCGGGCGAATTCGACAAAACAATCATCCCCGCGATCACTTTTACCGCCATTAACGACACCGAAAATTTGGACGTGTTTGAGACGTGCATGAAAATCGTCCTGCAATCCAAAATCGGCCGGTCAAAACTCGAGCGCACGGAAGATTTACTCTCGCTGCTGAAGTTGCTGATTTTATCCTTCGATATTCAAGCAAAACAAAGCATTTTCAGAAGTCAGCATAATTTACAGGAGGTGATCGAAGCCAAGTTGCGTTCGGCAAAAAAACAATAACGGGAGATGTTTTTATTTGAGCACAATGCCGTTGATCTCCGTGATCATTCCGATGTACAACGCCGAAAAATACATTGAGTCTTGCCTTGACAGCCTCGCGGCGCAAACATTCAAGGACTTTGAAGTGATCGTCGTCGACGACTGCTCGACCGATCGCTCCGTCGAGATTGTCGAGGGTATGAATGAAAAATTCGGCGGCAGACTTCATCTTCTCAAGCGCGAAAAAAATTCCGGCGGCGCGGCGATTCCCCGTAATGTCGGCATGCGCTTTTCACATGGAAAATATATCGCGTTTCTCGACAACGACGACATGTTTACCGCCTCCGCGCTGGAAGAACTGTATAAAATCGCCGAAGAGACGCAAGCCGATGTTTTGCACGCCGAAAGATTTTTGAGCACCAACAACGCCGGTTCAAAGCTCGATCAGAAATCTCCGCTCACAATCAAGAGTTGGGAAGTCGGACCGTTCGTAACCAAGCCGGAATTCGTTCCCTACGATATCGGCGAGCGCATCAAACTCTTCACTCAAATGCGTTTGCTTTGGAATGTTTGGAATAAATTCTTCCGCCGCGATTTCATCACCAAAAACTGTCTGGAATTTCCGAACGTCAAAATCATCGACGACATGATGTTCTGCTTCTACTGCTTCTGCTTGGCGGAAAAATATGTCCGAGTGCCGACGATTTTCAATCTCTATCGCGTTCGGAAGGACTCTCATTCGCATAATTTTCCGTCCGTCGAAGATTACTTCCATCAATCGATCAACACGATCAAAGAAGGCACGAAAATCCTCGACGACTTCATGAACGGCATGGATTTTTTCAAACAGCACACGGAGTATAAACACATGGCGATCAATTTCTTCGTGCAATCGCATTTGAATCAGACAATTGACGTGTGCTCGAAAACACCTCCGCATGTTATGGAGTCGATCCTGCACAAAGAATTTGCCGAAGAATTGGGCAGCAATGCGGCATTGATGAGTTATCTCTTCAATCAGACGAACGTTCAGCGTTTTCAGCTCTCGCAAATTCAGCAAAAAGTTACCGCTCTGCAACAGCAGGTCGAAGAGATCAGAAAATTACTCGGGAAGTGATTTGCCTTGAATGAAAAAGAACCCGCAATCTCCGTGATCATTCCGATGTATAACAGCGAAATATACATTCGACAGTGTCTCGTCAGCGTCCTTACACAGAAATTGCAGGATTTTGAAGCAATCGTGATCGACGATTGCTCGACCGACGGCTCGATTGGCGAAGTCGAAAAACTCATGCCGCATTTCGACGGCAGACTTCAGCTGCTCAAACGCGACACCAACGCCGGCGGTGCGGCTCTTCCTCGCAATGAAGCTCTGAAGCTCGCGCGCGGAAAATATGTCGTTTTTCTCGACGCCGACGACATGCTGATCCCCGAGGCGTTCACCATTCTCTTTAATGAATCCGAACAGACCGGTGCGGACGTTTTGCATCTGGAAAAATTTTTCCTGTTCAATGACGACGGAACGGGGCGTTTCGATGCAAAGGAAATGAAGATCGCCACAAACGAGTCGCGCAAAGCCTTTGTCAAAGAGGCGGTCGTCGAAACGAACGATCTTTCCGAACGCATTCGTCTGCATTGCAAAAAGCGTTTTTATTGGTCACCTTGCATCAAAACATTCCGCCGCGATTTACTGATCGACAATAAGATTGAGTTTACCGACATTCCGTATTACGAAGATCTGATCTTCTGTTTTAAATGCCTGTGTCATTCAAAACGATACGTCCGCGTGCCGTATGTCGTCAATATCATTCGCGTTCGTCCGAATTCGGCATCGAAGATCGGCGGCGGCGACAGCGCGATCTTCACGAAATGGCTGAAAGTCTTCATCGACGGCATCAACGCCATGGACGAGTTCATGCGCCGGTTTGACTTCTTCAAACAAAATCCGAAACTCCGACACAAAGAATTGCAATTTTTTACGGAACGTTGCTTTGAAACGATCGGCGCAGTACTCAAAGATCATCCCGAGCATGAAATTTTCAACGCGCTCCTTCAGCGATTGCAACTCAATCCGCACGGCTTGGAAGTGCCGCTCGCATATTTCATTTCAACTGCCAAAACAATTTGACGAGGTTTTTTTTCAATGATCGAAACGAAATTGAAATTCGCCGCGTCTTTCTTCCGAGAGGAGGAAAAATGCGGCTTTTACATTACTCGGAAACGCAAAGAAGTCTGGGCAATCGAACTTGACCTGCTTCATGAATTTGATCAGGTCTGTCGAAAACACGGGCTGAAATATTTCATCGACGGCGGCACTTTGCTCGGAGCAATCCGACACGGCGGCTTCATTCCGTGGGATGACGACATCGATGTTGTCATGCTCCGCGCGGATTACAACAAACTCTTGTCGATTGCGCCGGACGCGTTTCATCATCCGTATTTCTTTCAGCACGCTTACACCGACATGTTTTATCGCCGGGGACATGCGCAATTGCGAAATTCAAAAACCTGCGGCGCACTCAGCGATGAATTTTTGACGGTGAAATTCAATCAAGGCATTTTCATTGACATATTCGTGTGGGATGCCGTTACGGAAGACGAGCAGAAATTGCGGCGGCAGGAACAAGAATTGGAATATTATTGGAAGCTGATGGATCGCATGCTCGAAAATCCCGTGCCGAAGCCGATTTTCGTAAAACAGACAAATCAAAACATCATTCGATTCGAGAATTTATTGCACATCTGCAGCCTGTTTGACGCATGCGCCGCGCGTTTCGAGAACGAGCCGACGGAAATCGTTTCGCCGTTGGCATTCAATCGAAAAGTCGAAGCCAATCGAAGTGTCCGTCGCGAATGGATTTCGGAAACGAAGACGGCGGAGTTCGAGGGCATGACATTTCCGATTCCGGGCGATGCAGACTCGCTCTTGCGCTGTTACTACGGCGAAGATTACATGACACCGCAAAACAAAGCCCCGATCCACGTGCCGGTGATTTTCGACACCGATCGATCGTATCTCGATCTCATCTCAAACATGCGGTTGTAACGAAAGGAATTCAGAATGAATAAACAACTCATTCCGGAAGTGTCGATAGTCGCTCCGACTTACAACGTCGAAAAGTATGTCGGGCAATTTCTCGACAGCATTCTCGCACAGACTTTCAAAGATTTTGAATTGATTCTGATCGACGACGGCTCGACCGATCGAAGTGTCGAAATTGCCGAGAGTTACGTCGAACGATTTGACGGACGCATGCATTTGATCAAACGCGAAAAAAATTCCGGCGGGGATGCTGTTCCGAAAAATACCGGCATCAGACTTTCGCGCGGCAAGTATCTTCTCATTCTCGACAGCGACGATATGATCATGAAAGACGCGCTCGAAAAACTCCACGCCATTGCCGAAGAAACGCAAGCCGATGTTTTGCATGCCGAAAGATATTTTACGACAAAGGCGGATGTTGTCGACAAAAACACCAAACTCAAAATCGAAACGTCCGAAAGCGGCAACTTTGTCGACAAGCCGACGTTCGTCACGGACGATCTCGCCGAGCGCATGAAACTTTACGCCCAATCACGTTTTTTTTGGTTCCATTGGAGCAAATTTTTTCGCCGCGATTTTATTGTCGAAAATCAAATCGAATTGCCGAATCTGCCGGCGTCGAGCGATCTCGTTTTCAGTTTCAAATGTCTCTGCCTTACAAAAAAATACGTCCGCATTCCGACGATTTACAACATCTATCGATTGCGCGAAGGCTCGATGACGCGAGACAAATTATCCGCCGCGAAGTTTGTCAAAAAATGGGTGACGATCCTCGTCGACGGATTGAATGTCATGGAAGAATTCATGAACGGGCTCGATTTTTTCAAACAACATCCGAAGTATCAATTTTTGGTTCGTGATTTCTACATTCAGCAGGTGTTTCATTGGACGGATCGACTGTATCGAAAAGCAACTCCGGCGATGGTAAATTCGATCGTGCAACGGGAATTTGCGGAGCATCCGGAATTTTCGACGGAGCTGATCGGATATCTCTTCAGTTACGCGAATTTTTATCGCGCAAGTCTTGTCGATACGCGTCAACAGCTCGCAAAACTCAAATCCGAACTCGCAACCCTTGACGGCGGCAAGCTCACTGATCAACCATGATCGGCAACTCGCGGAGTCGCAATCGATTTTTCAGAAGCCACACGCCGAACATTCGCTCGGCAACGAAGCCCAAAATTCTCTTTCGACGTACCGATACGTTCTCGAGCACATTTTTAAATTCCGCAAACGACGGCAGAATGAACGAGAACAACCATTGACAATACGCGTCGAAAACATATTTCCGAGTGATCATCATACTGCACGGAAACAGGCATTGCCCATGCATAATTTGCTCGAACGAGTCGACATACTCCGGTTGATGGCGTTCGAGCATTTTTTTGATCAGATCGATTGCCTTGCGCGAGAGTTGCTCGTCATATTCCGCGTCATAAACCATCACGCAACGTTGAGTGTTTGAAGGAAACATTGCTTCCGCGCCGACAATCATGTCATAATCTCTCAAAATCTCCCGTGCCTGCTCGCCCGTCAAAATATTTTGCGCGTTGAATTCGACGCTCGGCTTGTTTGAAAAAAATCGCCGATAATGCGCGATGCCGACAAATTCCTGCCGAACATTTTTCCAGATCCAATACAGCGCGGTCAATTCATTAAGGTACGGATTGAGCGTCGAAATGTTGTCGCCGGTGTCATCGCCGATGTAGCCGAGATCGGTTCCAAGCGCGCGCCCCGCATGGATCGTTACGTAACCGTTCGGCAACTCGGTGAGCGAATGTTTTTTATGCGTGACGACGTAAATTGACAACTCGTCATTCGAGCGGAGTTTCTGCAATAAATACCAATTGCCGTTGACGCCGTTTGCAACAGCTTTCGGCAGAATTTTTGCCGCATCGGACGTACGACGCGCAAAGACGAGAACTCGATCCGCCATATCCCGCATTGCCGAAAAATCCGCGCGGAGATCATTGCCGTTGCGCTCGGCTGTCAACAAAATCATGTCGTAATGTCGGAAGCGGCAATCCGCCGTCGACGCGTATATTCTGTCATAAAAATTATCGCGGATCGGATAATTTCCGGCAGAATTTTGCAAGCCGTCAATTCGCAATTTTTCCAAAGCATGCGGCTTGACGTAACGTTGCCCCTCAGCGAAATATCCGTCCGCATCCAAGAGCGAGCGCATCTTCAATTTATACAGCAATTTAAACAGCAACTCATCATTGGCGTGCGAATAAAATCGATCGCCGACGTTGTACTCGAAATAATCAGCCGTCATCGTTCGCGTGGGATGAATTGCATTTTGCTGAAGATACGACGCATGCCGCCAATAATCAAGATTGTCAAGAAACACAATGTAATCGAAAACGCCGGAATTCGACATATCCTTAAGTTTTTGCAAGTCAATCGGTTGATTGTCAAGGAGCATTTTTCGATCTTTGCGTCCGATTGCAAGGTTACCGACGACCTCCGCCGCTTGGTTTGCGCGGAGCCGCGCTCGAAATTCCTCGACGTTTCCGACGATCAACACTTTTGGCACGTAGCCTGTTTTATTCATCATTCACGCTCCCGGTCATGAATTTTCGTCTGCAGAATAGGTTTCGATTTTCTGATCAATCGGAGCCTCGGCAGGAGTTTCAATCGGAGTTTCGACAAGAGGTTCGCTCGGCTTTTTGAGCGATTCAAACGGCATCGCGGTTGCTTTATCCGAATTCGGATCGAGCGGGAGAACCGTCTGATTGGAATTCGGCTTCATCAACGGCTTCTTCGGCTCGTCCGCGAGATACACCGTCACTCGACGCCCGCGCAAAGTGTTGTTCTCTTGCACTGCCCAAGCGTTGCCGGTCAAAACCGCTTTGCCGTTTTCAGCCGCATAATAATCGATCCGATCGCCGCCCGCTTCCAATTGCTTCGGCGGACTCACCAGATGCGCGTTGCCCTCGCCGTAATAATACTGTTCGTCGAGCCAACCTTCCATGAAATCCGCGCTGAACGTGCCGTCATTCGACTTCGCAATGCCGCCGCTCGGAATCACGAAATGCTGTCGATCGTCGGGATAATAATCGACGTGCTCGCCCGTGAACGTCCGAAGATCGCCCGCCGGTTTTTCGGGCGTCGGCTCGACTTTCTGTTCGGCGTAAACGTTGCCGTCCGCCTGCATGTGACCGTAGCCGTCGTTGATCAATTGATTGCAAGTCAATCGGAAGCCGTCGCGCACGACAATCACGTTGCCGATCAAATACGCCGATTGATTTTCGGTATTGTACATCGCGCGACTGCCCGTCGCCATGCCCGTGCCGTATCGGAGCAGGACATTGCCTTCGGCTTGGATCGTGCCGTCATTCATATTGTAATCGACTTGATCGGCGGCAAGCGAAGCATCTTCAGACTTCGGATCGGCAGAATTTTTTCCGCGCTTGATTTGAACACTGCCGCTCGCGTGCGCAAGTCCGGTTTCCATGTCATACTCGAGCTCATCGGCACTGATCTCCGAAGGCGGATCGTTCGGTGCCGCGAAGCATGTCAACATCAACGACAAGCCGATTGCCGTCGCCGCGAGAATTTTTTTCTTCAACATTTCAATTCACTCCCTTGTCGATATTTTAATCGCCGAACAAAAAATTGACAAGCCGTCATTGTCTGATGATCTGAAGTTGCGGATTGCAATTGAAGAATACCGATTGTTTGTCGAGCTGAAGATTGGGATTTTCGACAACGACGCGCGTCAAATTTCTGCAACCGTCAAACGCGCCGAAGCCGATCATCGTCACGGAATTCGGAATGACGATGTTCTCCGGCCTTATGCAATTCTCGAATGCCCATTCGCCGATATATGTCACCGAGTTCGAAATATCGACGCGCGTCAAGTTCGTGCAACGCGAGAAGGTGTGATTGCCGATGTAAGTCATTGCATTCGAGAGCTTCACGGTCTGCAGGCGCGGGCAATCGGCAAAAGCATACCGGCCGATGCTCGTCACGGTGTTCGGAACGACGACGCGCGTCAAACTCATGCAAAATTGAAACGCATACATACAGATGCAGGTCACCGGCAAGCCGTCAATCGATGCGGGAATTTCTACTTCCGATTGCTCGCCGATGTATCGATTGATCTGAATGTTGCCGTCCGCCGCGCGGCTGTAATGAAAATTCTCGCCGAACTCTTCATCGATGCCGGAGAGTTTCAGCGCGCCGTCTCTTCCGAGCGAGATATTCAAACCGCCGCCGGTCGATACATTAATGAGCGTCACTTTCAGCAGATTGATGCATTTCGCAAAGGCACTTCGATCGATTTTCGTGATCGAGCTCGATAGCATCAACGTCTGCAGGTTCCTGCAATTGTCGAATGCACGCGCGCCGATTGTCGTCACGAGCTCGCCTTCGATTTCAATCGGAATAATGATCTTCGTCCGATCGACGAGACATTTGTCGATGCGAATGCCGTTGCAGACTCGGCTGTATTCAAACTCTTTCATGTCGATTCACTCCTTTGTCAACATTTTAATCGTTGCACAAAAAATTGACAAGCCGCCCCATGTTTGCTATAACGTTAGCGGCAAAAAATAATTTCCAATTGAATCGGGAGGCTTTCGATGAAATTTCAGGAATTGGTTTTTTCATTGCAAAAATACTGGTCGGATCGGGGTTGCGTGCTCGCCGAGCCGTATGATGTCGAAAAGGGCGCGGGCACGATGAACCCGTTCACGTTCCTGCGCGTGCTCGGTCCGGAGCCGTGGAATGTGGCGTATGTCGAGCCGAGTCGTCGTCCGGCGGACGGACGTTACGGCGATAATCCCAATCGACTGTATCAGCATCATCAACTGCAATTGATCATGAAGCCGTCGCCCGACAACATTCAAGAGCTGTATCTGGATTCTCTGGCGGCAATCGGCATTGAGGCGAAAAAACATGATATTCGCTTCGTCGAAGACAATTGGGAGTCGCCAACGCTCGGCGCGTGGGGCTTGGGCTGGGAGGTCTGGCTCGACGGCATGGAGATCACTCAGTTCACTTACTTCCAGCAGGTCGGTTCGCAAGACGTCAAGCCGGTGGCGGTCGAGATCACGTACGGGCTCGAGCGGCTCGCAATGTATATTCAGGGCGTCGAGAACGTCTACGACGTGATCTGGACGGACGGCGTCACTTACGGCGATATCTTTCATCAAAACGAATTCGAGCAGACGAGCTACGCGTTTGATCTGTCGGACGAGAAAATGCTGTTCGAGCTGTTCGAGAAATACGAGCGCGAGGCTGTGCGCGTGATCAAACTCGGTTACGTGCATCCGGCGTATGATTACGTGCTGAAGTGTTCGCATACATTCAATCTGCTCGATGCGCGCGGAGCAATCAGCGTAAGCGAGCGGACGGCATTCATCGGGCGCGTGCGGAAATTGGCGCGGCTTTGCGCGGAGCGATACATCAAACAGCGCGAGGAGCTCGGTTATCCGTTGCTGAAAAAATCGGAGGTGAATGCGTAATGTCTGACAAAAAAACGCTGTTGCTCGAGATCGGCACCGAGGAAATTCCGGCGCATGCCATGCCCGGGCTTTTGGAACAATTGAAAACGCTGGCAACCGGCGCATTCAAAGACGCGCGAATTTCCGTCGATGCAATCAAAACACTCGGCACGCCGCGTCGACTCGCGCTGTTGCTCGACGGAGTTGCCGCGCGGCAGTCGGATATATCCGAAGAACGGCGCGGACCTTCGGCAAAAATCGCATTCGACGCCGAGGGCAAACCGTCAAAGGCGGCAATCGGCTTTGCGCGCGGTCAGAAGGTTGATCCGAGTTCACTGATCACGCGCGACGGCTACGTCTATGCGGTGGTGCATTCGATCGGTCGACCGACGGAGGAGTTGCTTCAATCTCTCTTGCCGAAATTGATCACGTCGATCAATTGTCCGAACAACATGCGTTGGGGCGCGTTGGAGTTTAAATTCATTCGCCCGATCCGATGGTTGGTCGCGTTGCTCGACGACGAGATCATTCCCTTCGAGCTCGCCGAAATTCGGAGCGGAAGGACTTCGCGCGGGCATCGATTTTTGTCGGGCGGAGAGTTCGAGATCAAAACGGCGTCGGGGTATGTTGCCGATTGCGAGCGTAACTTCGTGATTGTCGATCAGGAACGGCGCAAGTCAATGATCCGCGCGGAGATCGAAGCGCAGGCAAAAGCGCATGACGGCAAGGCGGAAATCACGGACGATCTGCTCGAAGAAGTACTGTATCTCGTCGAATATCCGACGGCATTGACGGGCGAATTCGAGACGAAATATCTGAAATTGCCGGCGGAAGCGGTCATCACGCCGATGCGCGATCATCAACGCTATTTCCCCGTCAAGGACTTCGACGGCAAATTGCTGCCGCTGTTTATCACGGTTCGCAACGGCGGAGGCGAGTATCTCGACATCGTTCGGCACGGCAACGAGCGTGTGCTCAAAGCGCGGCTCGAAGATGCGCAATTCTTCTTCAATGAAGATCGGAAGAAGTCGTTGGAACTGCATCGCGAAAAACTCAAGACGGTCGTGTTTCAGGAAGGACTCGGCTCGGTTTTCGAGAAGACGGAGCGGCTTGAAAAACTCGCGGCGAAGATTGCGGACATGCTCGGCGTATCGGCTGAAGATCGCTCGAATGCAATCCGCGCGGCGCAATTGTCGAAAGCCGATCTCGTCACGGGCATGGTCACGGAATTTACTGAACTGCAGGGCGTAATGGGGCGCGAATACGCGTTGCTCGACGGTGAGCCTTCAGCAGTGGCGATTGCGATTGACGAACATTACATGCCGCGCTTTGCCGGAGATGCACAGCCGGGTTCGGCGGCGGGCAGGATTTTGAGCCTCGCCGATAAGATTGACAATCTCGTTGCAACCTTCAGTCGCGGCTTGATTCCGACCGGCTCGCAAGATCCGTTTGCCTTGCGTCGACAGGCACTCGGCATCGTCAACATGCTCAACGAAGCGCATCGCTCGATCTCAATCGGCGAAATTGTCGATTCGGCAATGGATTTGCTCGGCATAAACGACGACGATGCTCGCGAGAAAATGCAATCGGATATCGCCGAATTCATGAAACTCCGGATCAAAAACGTGCTCGCAAACGACGTGCGCTATGACGTGCTCGACGCGGTGCTCGAAGACGTTGATGATCCGTATTCGGTTACGCTCCGCGCGCATGCCGTCGAGAATTTTTTGCAGACGCCGGACGCCGTTCGGATCATTCAGTCATTCGTCCGCGCGGGCAATATCGCAAAAAAATCCATGGCAATGTCGATCGACGAGAAGTTGTTGCAGGAAGAGGCGGAAGTCGTTTTGTGCAAAGCCTTCAATGCAATCAAAGTCGTCGCCTCGGAATTAATCGCCAAGCGAGACTTCGGCGGCGCGTTGGAAGCCTTGCGCAAGCTCGCCCAGCCGATCGATGCCTTTTTCGACTCGGTCATGGTCATGGCTGAAGACGAGCGCATTCGCGCCAATCGCCTCGGCATGCTCAAATCGATCGACGAACTCATCAAAGGCGTCGCCGACTTCGGTAAAATTGTTCTTTGATCGATTGCAGGAATTTCAACGCTCGATGAAGAAAAATAGCCTGAAGAACAATTGTTGTAAAAGGATGAAAGCCTATGACAGAGACAACTCAATTGATAGGAGAAGATTCTCCGCTCAATAGAATTCAGGAATACTTTGAATTGTTGCAACGGATGGCACCGCGAACGTACATTTTCGCGGCGGACTTGAAATCGAAACAAGTTTTGGTGTCCGACAGTTTCATAAATGACTTCAATTTTCCGTCGCGTGTGGTCGACGATTTTGAAGAGAGGCTGGCGTCGCTGATCTATCCCGATGATATCGAGCGTTATGAAGCCGGAGCGGCGAAGCATTTCATCAAAGACGAAGACGAAGAAGAATTTAATTTTGAATATCGAATTTGCCATCCGAACGGCGATTTCGGCTGGACGGTGGTTTGGAGTGCCCTTGACAACGACAAGCCGGAAGAAGCGTCGCTGTGGACGGGAATGATTGTTCCGATGGACGTTCGGCTCGGAGCCGATCCGGTGACGGGTTTGCTCGGGCGCAAGGAATTCGCAAAGGCGATCGCTCGGGAGCTCGAAACTTCCGAAGACGCCAGCGGCGCGGTGATCATAATCGGGCTCGACAACTTCAATGTGATCACGGAAAATTACGGACACGGCTTCGGCGATATCGCGCTTCGACAGATCGCGCAGAACATTACGGACGTGTTGCCGCCGGACTTTCCGCTCTACAAACTTGACGGCTACACCTTCGGCTTGGCAATGCCGTACGCGATGCCGGAAGAGATCGAGATCATTTTTTCGAGCATACAGCTTTGCATGCGCGAAATTCGCAATGCCGAAGACACTATTTATTGCACGGCGTCGGCGGGCGCGGCGTTGTATCCCACGGACGCTTCCGACGACGTGACACTGATGCGATACGCCGAGGTTGCGCTTGAAATTGCGCGGCAGAAGGGGCGCGATCAGATCAGCTTTTTCTCGAAAGAGACTTATGATCGCTGGCGTTACGACATCGGAATGCAGAATTTGATGCAGAACTGCATAGCGCGCGGTTGCGAAGACTTCTTCCTGTGTTTCCAACCGCAAGTCGACGCAAAGAACGGACATTTGACGGGCGCGGAAGCGTTATTGCGCTGGTACGATCGGGACGGTTCGGTTGTGGCTCCGATGCAATTCATTCCGATGCTCGAAAAATCTCGCATGATCATTCCGGTCGGGCATTGGATCATCGAAAACGCGGTCGCCACCGCCAAGCGTTGGCAAAAATTCATGCCGGAATTTCAGATGAGCATCAACATTTCGCTGTATCAATTGGAAGAGCATATGTTCTTCCCGTTCGTCGAAGATTGCATTGCGCGGCACGAGATCGATCCCACGACAATCATTTTCGAGCTGACCGAAAGCCATAATGTCTACGATTGGGATTTTGTCAATCAGCAATTCAAAAACTTCCACGACCTCGGAATCAAAATCGCAATGGATGACTTCGGCACGGGCTATGCGTCGCTGAGCTTTTTGAAGAATTTCAAATGCGATCTGATTAAGATCGATCGCGTGTTCATTCAAGACATCATGAAGAGTGAATTTGATCGGAATTTGGTTAAATACACCGTGAAGCTGTGCCATTCGATCGGAACCGAAGTCTGCATTGAAGGCGTCGAGGAGGAGAAGGCGTACATTTTCCTGCGCGACGAATGCGATGCCGATTACATTCAAGGATTTTTCTTCGGATATCCGGAAATGGAAGAAGTCTTCATGCGTCGTTTCAAGAAATAAATTGTTCGACAAAAAAAGAGAGCCTGCATTGAGCGGGCTCTTTCTTTTATTCCGCGCGGGTTCGGAGATTAATTGTTCTCCTTCGCCGCCTTGTGCGCTTCAATGATCTTTGCCGCGAGATTATCCGGCATGGGATCGTAATGCGAGAATTTGATCGAATACGAACCGCGCCCTTGCGTTTGCGAACGCAAATCGGTTGCATACTTATACAGCTCCGAAGCGGGAACCAGTGCCTTGACTTCGGTCATGCCTTTGCCCTTCGGCTCCATGCCGAGCACTTTGCCGCGCTTGGAATTCAATTTGCCGATGATATCACCCATGTATTCGTCCGGAGTGAGGACGGTGATCTCGTCAATCGGCTCGAGAAGGATCGGCTCCGCTGCCAAAATGCCTTTCTTGATCGCAATCGAAGTCGCGGTTTTGAACGCCGCTTCACTGGAATCGACCGCGTGATAACTACCATCGTACAAATTTACACTTACATTGACGACCGGATAACCGGCAATGACTCCGTCGGCGAGCGTCTCGTTCGTGCCCTTTTCGACTGCAGGGAAATATTGACGGGGAACCGAGCCGCCGAAAATACTCTCGGTGAAGATGTTGCCGAACTCGTTGCCTTCTTCAGGTTTTTTGTTCGGACCGATCTTGAGCCAAACGTCGCCGTATTGTCCATGTCCGCCGGATTGCTTTTTATGTTTGCCTTGCACTTCGACATTCTTGCGGATCGTCTCGCGATAATCGACGCGCGGCTCGCCGAGTGCCATTTGCACGCCGAACTTGCGCTGGATTTTGTCGCCGAGCACATCGAGATGCACCTCGCCGATACCGTACAGAATAACCTGCTTCGCCGCGGGGTCTTTGCGCAATTTGATTGTCGGATCTTCGTCCTGCTGTTTCGAGATCGACGAGAAGATTTTGTCTTCTTCGCCTTTCTTCATTGCCGAAACCGCCATTGCCAACATCGGCTCCGGATATTTGATTGCATCGTAGCGGATCGGGGCGGCTTTGTCATAAAGCGTATCGCCCGTCTTTGCGCTCGCGAGTTTTGCCGTGACGACTATATCGCCCGCGTGTGCAACATCCAACACAATCTGTTTTTTGCCCTGCATCGTCGAAATGCCGCTGAGCCGCTCCTGACCTTCCTTCTCGCCGCTCGCCAATTGATATGTGGCGTCACCGCGCATATCGCCGCTGATGATGCGAATGTATGACATTCTGCCGACGAACGGATCGACCATCGTCTTGAAAATCTGACCGCTGAACGGCTCGGTGACGTTGCGCTCGACAATCGCGTCCGTTTTCGGATTGACTCCGGTATAGACTTTTGCGTCCGGTGCCGGAAGATTGTCGACGACTGCATTCATCAACTCTTTCACGCCGATATTTTTCAGCGCGCTGCCGACGAAGACGGGGAAGACTTTTGCGATTTTGATGCCTTCGGCGATCGCCGCATTGATCTCCGCTTCCGTGAGTTCCTCTTCCATGAGATATTTCTCGGCGAGCTCGTCACTCACGTCGACGGCGGCTTCGATCATCTGCATGTGAGCTTCTTCGACTTCGTCCTCGAGTTCGGCGGGAACTTCGCCCTTGCTGATCAAATTGATGACGCCCTTGAATGAATTTTCGCGTCCGATCGGGATTTGGATCGGAATGACGTTGTTGCCGAATTTGGCGCGGAGTTGTTCGACGCATTTATGGAAATCGGCGTGCTCGCGATCCATTTTGTTGATGAAAAACGCGCGCGGGAGCTTGAGTTGCTCGGCGAGATTCCAAGCCTTTTCGGTTTCGACTTCGACGCCGGCGGGAGCGGACACGATAATCAACGCGCTGTCGGCGGCTGCCATTGCTCCGATCACTTCACTGACGAAATCGGGGTAGCCGGGTGTATCGATGAAATTGATCTTGCAATCCTTCCATTCGCACACGGCGAGCGAATCGCCGATTGTCATCTTGCGTTTTTCTTCTTCGGCTTCGTAATCGAGAACGCCGGTGCCCTGATCTACCGAGCCGAGACGTTTGGTTGCGCCGCTGTTGAAAAGGCATGCTTCGAGCAGACTTGTCTTGCCGGTTTTGCCATGTCCGGCGACTGCCACGTTGCGAATGTTTTTCGTCGAATAATCTTTCATTAAATTACCCCCAGGTGTTTATTCTGCAATCGAGTATAACAATTCTATTCAACCGCCGATAATCCTGCCGAAAAAGCAATTAATAATTCATAATTCGTAATTCGTAATTAAAAAGCGAAAATCACACTTTCCATTACGCATTACGAATTATGCATTACGAATTATGCATTATGCATTTCGCATTCCGCATTTCGCATTACTCATTCCTAATTACGAATTACGAATTAC
>CALGGX010000059.1 GCA_937916025.1 uncultured Selenomonadales bacterium | reverse complement strand
TACACGACGCTCTTCCGATCTATAGCGCATTTGGTTGATCTGATGGAAAAGGGCGGCAACCTCAAGGACAAAGAGCAGTACAAAGCCGACGTTCTCAAGCGCGAGGCGTCCGGCACGACGGGACTCGGCGACGGCATCGCAACTCCGCACGCGAAATCGGCGGGCGTTTCGGCAGCCGGTCTCGCCGCAATGACTGTTCCGCAGGGCATTGACTTCCAATCGATGGACGGCAATCCCGCGCGGTTGTTCTTCCTGATTGCGGCACCCGACGGCGGCAACGACGAGCATTTGATGATCTTGTCGAAGTTGGCGACGATGATCATGGACGACGCTTTCAAAGAGGCGTTGATCAAATCGACGACGAAGGAAGAGTTCCTGAAGCTCATCGACGACAAAGAAGACGGCAAATTCCAAGCACCTGAAGATCCGAATGCGCCGGTTGTCACGGCGGATCACATTCAGGTTCTCGCCGTCACCGCCTGCCCGACAGGTATCGCGCATACGTTCATGGCGGCGGAGAGTTTGGAACAACACGCGAAGAAGCGCGGCATTTCGATCAAGGTCGAGACAAACGGCGCGGGCGGCGCGAAAAATGTCTTGACGGCTGATGAAATCGCGAAGGCGGACGGCATCATCGTCGCGGCGGATAAAAACGTCGCGATGGCACGTTTCGACGGCAAACGCGTTGTCATTACGAAAGTCGCGGACGGCATCAACAAGGCGGATGAACTGCTCGATCGCGCGCTCGGCGGCTCTGCTCCGATCTATCACGCGGCGGCGGGTGCCGATGCCGGCGGTCCGGCAGAGTCGGCCGAAAACGAGAGTATCGGTCGACAGGCTTACAAACACTTGATGAACGGCGTTTCGCATATGCTCCCGTTCGTCGTCGGCGGCGGTATTTTGATCGCGCTCGCATTCCTGATCGACGGCATGATGGTCGATCTGAATGCACTGCCGCAAGAAGAAAGATCAAACTTCGGCTCGATCACTCCGCTCGCGGCATTCTTTAAAAACACCGGCGGCGCGTCCTTCGGCTTCATGCTTCCGATCCTCGCCGGCTTCATTTCGATGTCGATTGCAGAACGCCCGGGTCTTGCTCCCGGCGTTGTCGGCGGTGCGCTTTCGGCGGCAAACGGCTCCGGCTTCCTCGGCGCGCTTCTTGCAGGATTTATCGCAGGATTTTTTGTAAAATGGCTTGCTAAAGCATGCGATGTTCTTCCCGATTCGCTCGCCGGCATTCGTCCGATCCTGCTTTACCCGTTGCTCGGCATTTTGTTCATCGGCTTCCTGTGCACGATGATCATCGGACCTCCGATTGCGGGCGTCAACAGCTGGCTGATTGATACTCTCAGCAATATGGATCCTTCGGCAAAACTTCTCATGGGCGCGATTGTTGCAGGCATGATGGCAATCGACATGGGCGGTCCGATCAACAAGGCGGCGTATGTCACGGGCGTCGGTCTCTTGACGCAAGGCAATTATTTCGTCATCGCGGCAGTCATGGCGGGGGGGATGGTTCCGCCGCTTGCGATTGCATTCGCGACGATGTTCTTCAAAAACAAATTCACCGAGAACGAGCGTAAGTCCGGTCCGACCAACATCGTCATGGGCTTGTCGTTCATCACTGAAGGCGCGATTCCGTTCGCGGCCGCCGACCCGATCCATGTCCTTCCGGCATGCGCAATCGGCTCGGCAATCACCGGCGCAATGGTTATGGCGTTTGACTGCCAGTTGATGGCTCCGCACGGCGGCATCTTCGTCGTCCCGACCATCACCAATCCGCTGATGTATCTGATTGCAATCTTGGTCGGCGCGGCAGTCGGCGCGGCAATCCTCGGCTTGATTAAGAAACCGGTCGCGCAAGATTAATCGATACGCACTTCAATCGAATATAGCAGAAAAGCCTCGATCGTCCGGTGACGGTCGGGGCTTTTCAATTTGCATTTGCCGATCGCGTGTTGTATAATTACTTTGCACCTTCACGGTGACTCTCATCGAGAGGAGGTGTGGAGCTATGGAAGTCCTTGACTTCCTGCAGGCGGTCGGCGCAAGCGTGGTTGGCAACTGCGTTTGGAACATCGTCGTTTACGTCGTGAAGCGACTCAAAGAGAAGCTGTAAGCCAATGAAGGCGATGCCAAAATTGCTAAACCCTCTGAGGATTGCCACATCCTCGGAGGGTTCTTTTTTGGTGACTGCGTAATGAAAATCTCTGACATAACTTTCGATTACGATCGTTATGATATCACAGGCATCAACAGTTGGCAAGTGTTTTTTCAATTGCCGAGGACATGCGCCGACAGGAAGATCACCAAC
>CALGGX010000058.1 GCA_937916025.1 uncultured Selenomonadales bacterium | reverse complement strand
GGTTGTTGCGGAACTTCGCCCGACCACATTCGCGCCCTCGTCAACGCCGCCGCCAATGTCGAGCCGCCGTCAATCGATCGGAATTTGCCTCTGCAATTGACGTCGCGGACGCGACTCGTCCCGATCGATCGCGATCCGATCATGATCGGCGAGCGCATCAATCCGACCGGCAGGAAGAAGTTGCGCGAAGAAATTCAGTCCGGCTCGATGCTCACCGTCAAGCGCGACGCCGTCAATCAAGTCAAAGCCGGAGCTGCCGTTCTCGATGTCAACATGGGAGTGCCGGTCGACGATCCGATCTCTCTGATGCGAAATGCCGTGTCGAGCCTCGCGCAATTGGTTGACGTGCCGCTCGCGATCGATACTGCCGATCCTCTCGCACTTGAAGCGGCGTTGGAAGTATTTCCCGGGCGCGCGCTGATCAATTCAGTCGACGACGAACGTTGCGAGACATTTCTGCCGCTCGCAAAAAAATACGGCGCGGCGATCATCATACTGCCGGTGACGAAGCAGGGCTTGCCGAAAACAGTCGACGAGCGGCTCGAGATCGTCAAACGCATCATCAATCGCGCGCGCGAGTTCGGCTTGTCGGACGACGATTTCTTACTCGACGCGTTGACGACGACGCTCGCCGCCGATAAAGACTCCGCGCGGAACGTGCTTGCAACTCTCGCGGCGTATCGGCGATTGAACTTGCCCTCGACGTGCGGGCTCTCGAACATCTCGTTCGGATTGCCGAATCGACCGCTGATCAACTCGACATTCTTCGCGCAGGCTTTGACGGCAGGACTCACCGCGCCGATCATCAATCCGTTCGATCAGATGATCCAATCGACATTCGCCGCGTCGAAGGCGTTGCTCGGTTTTGATCCGCAAGCCGTCGAATTCTCGCGCCGCGCGGCAGTTCCGAGCGACAATGCGCCGAAAGCAGAACCGATCGCCGATCCGATCGAGGCGTTGAAGGCGGCGATCATCAACGGCGATTCGGATTCGGCAGTGCCGCTCGTCGAGAAATGTCCGCCCGATCGATTCACGGACGTGCTGAACGACGCAATGCAGGCAGTCGGCGAACAGTTCTCGAGCGGCAAAATGTTCCTGCCGCAAGTGCTGTTGAGCGCGCAAACATTGCAGGCGGCATTCGATCAATTCCAAGCGATCAATCCTTCGGCGGCGGTCGAGAGTCGCGGGACGGTGGTGCTCGCAACAGTCAAAGGCGACGTGCATGATCTCGGCAAGAACATCGTCGGCGCGCTGATGAAAAACGCCGGATTCAACGTCGTCGATCTCGGAAAAGACGTTCCGCCGGAAGTGGTCGTGCGCGCGGCAGTCGATAACGAGGCGTTTCTGATCGGATTGTGCGCGTTGATGACGACGACTTTACCGGCAATTGACGAGACGATTGCAGCAATCCGCGCGGCGGGAGTGAGCGCAAAGATCATGATCGGCGGCGCGGCTGTTGATCGGAGTTACGCGCGAGCAGCGGGTGCGGATTTTTATGCCGAGGACGCGGTTGAAGCCGTCAACCAAGCAAAAGGCGTTTTCGGCAATTGAAAAAAATCAGGGCGAACGGTTTTGATGCCGTCCGCCCATTTTTCATTCATTTCGTTTATTTGGAGTTGTATGCGACTTTTTTGCTCGGCTTGAGAGTGTCGAGCGGCGCGTTGATGAATTGCCGAATCGCCGTCGCCGTCACTTCGTAATTATCCAAAAAAGCACTGTGCCAAGCCTTCGGAACAACACACAGCCGCGAATTTGCAATCAGCTGATGCGCTTCCAACACGGTTGAAACCGGCGCGTGATCGTCCTCATCACCGACCAACAGCAGGACGGGGCATTTGATTTTGCCGAAAGTCTCCTCGCCGACCGAATGTCTGCTCCAAAATTCCATGTATCGATCCCAAAATTCTTGATAACGCTCCGGCTCGGGGCGAATTTTTTTCTGCTCGTCAATAAATTGCTTGTCAAACTTCTCGAGATCGGCAAGCTCGGTTTTGGAAGGAAAATATCCCGCCTTCAATGTACCGGCTCCGATTGCGGTGATGCGCTCGACGCGTTCCGGATAAAGTGCGGCGATCTCGTAAGCGGTGTATGCTCCGTCGCTGAAGCCGAAGAGTTGCACGGGCGCGGACATTTTCAATTCGTCGAGAACGGCAATTATATCATCCGCCTTTTGTTTGTAAGTCAACGGCGTGTGACCGATTTCGGATCTGCCATGCCCGCGCGTCGATATCACAATCAACTTATGATTCTTCTTGAATTCGTCGAGCAACCTGCCGAGCTCGTAAGGAGTCCCGACACCGCCGCCGTGCAAAATCACAATCGGCTCGCCTTTGCCGTAGACTTCAAAATAAATCTTCGCGTCGTCCGCTTGAACGTATTTGCCGACGCCGGAGTTTTCGCCGTAA
>CALGGX010000057.1 GCA_937916025.1 uncultured Selenomonadales bacterium | reverse complement strand
CGCCATGTCCGCGTCTCGGATTGTCGACTCCGACGCGCGAGTGTTGTCCGTCGATTCCAATCGCTTCTGAATGCGCCGAGCATCGTCTGTTGATCCAAAACCACCTCGAGCACGTGATCGAGAAATGCAAGCGTCTTTTCAGTCAATCATATTACGCCGCCCGAGACGAGTGCTTGAAACGACTGTTGCAGATTTTGATTTGCCTGCGCGAGCATCGATTGCGCGGCTTGCGTGAGGACGTTGTGTTTGGTATATGCCGTCATTTCGCGCGCCATGTCCGCGTCTCGGATTGTCGACTCCGACGCGCGAGTGTTGTCCGTCGATACCTGCACGTTTTTCGACGTCGATTCCAATCGCTTCTGCAATGCGCCGAGCATTGTCTGTTGATCCAAAACCACCTCGAGCACGTGATCAAGATGCGTGAGAATTTCATTGGCGTCTTTTTGAGTGCGGACGCTGATGTTTTTGCCGTTCTCGTCCGTCAAGCCGATGTATTGCGTCGTCATGTTGAACAGTCCGACATTGATGCGATCATTCGCCTGAGCTCCGACATGAAAAGACAAACCGCCGCCGACGGCAGCCGCGTAATGCGTCGGCCAGATTACTTCCAAGCCGTTGATGAGAGTACTCGCCGAAGTCGGCAGACGCCAGTTCGCCGGACGCGAAGCCTCGCGCATCGTGTTGTACTTGTCTTTGCTCGGACCGCTTCCGGCATCGAAACCGGTGATCGCGCCCGTGTCGTCGTTTTCGAGCTCAATGCCGCACTTCGATCGCAAAAAATTGTCATACTCGCCCGCCGAAGAGTCTTCTTCAAAACGCGACTCGAAATCTTCCAAACCGCCGAAGCAGCCGTGCGTTGCCGTTTTGATCGCATAATCCAATCCCGAAGCCTGCCCGCCCGCGTCGACCAAGCATTTCATGAACGTCTTGATAAAATCTCGCGCATTCAGCGACGAATGATGCGCCATGTATCTCATCCTGACGAAGCCGCCGGAGTATTCGTAGCCGAGATCGGTCAGATCGCGAGTGTCGTCGACGCCGTGAATCAATTCCGCCGAGCCGCCCTCTTTCACCCACGACGGCAGTTCCGAGAAATTCCGAATGTTTGCTGCCATCGTCGCGTGCGTCATCTCATGAGCAATCGTCCGATCGAGATAAATCGGCGCGTCTTCGGAATATCCGTTCGGATCGGATTGATCGATATCTCGATACTTCTTCATGTTGATCGTCAAATACAACTTCGACGTTTTCTGCTTGCGATCGTAAGAAACATACGCGAGCAGGGAATTGTTGTAACTGTTCTCGAATTTGACTTCAATCGTCTTGACCGTGGTGCCGGATTCGGCAAAATTCATGCCGTAAGAGTTATTGACGAGATCGAGCGCGCCTTTGATCCACCAAGTGTAGAGTCCGCCGACGATCCATTGTTGCGCTTCGCTTAAAGTACTCTTTGCCGGGAATTTGACGGTCAAGCCGTTGATGGTAACGGACGTATCGTCGGGATAAGTCCAATCGCCGGACTCGGGAACAATCGACTCGGCATTTTTGACACTCGCGCCGCCCGCGTCGGAGCCCGTAATTGCTCCGATATCGGAATTGTCGAGCACGATGCCGCATTGATCCTTCAAAAAATCCTCGTAATGCCCGTCATAGACGGCGCAATCTTTGACAATCGTATCGATCACCGATTGCCAACTTGAAAAATTCGACATCGATTTGACGGCTTCATCAAGAGCTTTTGAGCCGAGCAGACTCGTCGAGTCTAGCGATTTGATCAGCTTTTTGATTGTACTGAGTTGAGACGCCAAAAAAAGATCACTCTTTCAAAATTATTGCGCTTTGTCGACGGCAACGGCGATCTTGACCATTTGCCCGCCGAGATCCATTTCGACGGTGAGGAATTGGGAATCGCTGATGACGACCTTGGTATTTGCTCCGATTGTCAAACTCGGAGGCGAAATGTCGACGTTGAGCGCGAGCGACGCGAGATTTGTTGCCGAATTTGCCGCGAGCATGTTTGCCATTTCGGAGATCGCGCTTTGCGCCATTTCATCGAATTCGGCAATCGGCATGCCCATCATCATTGTCGAGGCGATGAATTTCGCGGTGTCTTCGCTCATGTTGTAAACGACATTGCCGCGCAGTTGTTTGGTAAATCCGATCATGACCAACACGCCGTGGCTGTCGAGAGTTTTGTTCTGCAGGTATACCTTCAACCGCTTTGGAGTTGGAAAACCGATTTGCGGCATAACCGAGATGAAAGCGTCTATGAATGGATTGACGAGCTTTGCATCCACAATATCAATCTCCTTCCACAAAACCGACGCCCATCAAAGTGCCGCCGACTTTTGTTGCTTAATCCAAAATTACGCATTGAAATTCGCTGTGCAAAAAGAAAATCCCTGCCGCCGTCGAAAAAATTTTTCCGAAGAGCTGCCGAAAAAAAATCGGCGAATTGATCGCCGTGAGTTTTTTTCAATTGTCGTTTCAGTCGATCTCGATGAGCTCGTATTGCGAATTGCCCATCTTCTTCTCCGCCATTGCGCTCAATTGCCGCAAGCCGACGCGAGACTCGATGCGCTCCTTCAGATCATGACTGTCGGACGCC
>CALGGX010000056.1 GCA_937916025.1 uncultured Selenomonadales bacterium | reverse complement strand
TAATGACGACCGCCGCGAATGCCGCCGACATTTTTCTTCGCCGACGGTTGAGTTTGGAACTCATCAAACAACTCCTCCATTCATGAAAAAAGTATCCTTCACGGATTTGCTCATTCTACACGTTGAGTATCAGGCTGTCAAGATCATTGATTAATGCCGCGACGATTTTGTCTGCCGCCTTATTCATTGCCTTGACGTAGAGATTGTTGTTGAGCTTGCGATTGCCGATCGTCATGAAAATGAAATCGAAACTTCTTTGTTCGTGCACGCCGAGCACGCGCTTATTCCATATAACCTCGCCGGTTTCGGCTTTGATGATGCGCACGTCGCACTGAACGCCGATACCGGTTTTTGTCACGTCGATCGACATCATATCGCTGATCGCGCCGTTGTCGACCGGCATTCCATGCAGCGTGCTCGCCTTGTTGACATCGTCCGAGAGCCGATCGAAATTCTCATTCCACCAACCGCCCGTGCCGAGATTGATGATCGTGCCTTGAATTAAAAAATCCGCACTGTGTTGCTCGCCGATCGCCCGTGTGATCTCCGGCGTGATGATCTGCCCGACTTGCGCCGAAGCAATCGATTGCGCTTTCTTCTCGTCAAAGCCGCGCCCCTCGAACAGCGGACTGAAGTCATTCGTATCGAACGCCGTTTCCAGTCGGCTCAATTCGCGCATCTTCTCGTCGTAAAGGATCGCCTCTATATTCTCGTCGAGCGGATATGTCTCCATCAGATTGAATTTGCCGCTCGCGATCATTTTTTCCATGACGAGATCGGAAAGAGACTCCGCCGATTCAATCAGATCATAGCGCGTGTCGTCCGTGAATTTCATCAACACGAATGTCGATGCCGCCTCGACTGTCGACAGGAAAAACATCATCGCCGTCAATGCCGTCAAAAAGATTTTCATCGTTTCGTCACATCCTCCAAGCCGCCCGGCAATTTCAGCAAATTCATATCCGGCTCCGCGCGGAATTCCGAAATGCGCACGATGCATTTATTGCCTTGCGCCTTGCCGTTCCGATCGCGTCCGTAAGATGCAAACGCAATCTTCACCAGCCGATTATCGTCGAAGTAATATCGGATTGCGCTCAACATTCCGTCTTCGGAAGCTGATTTGAAGTCTTCAAACGCGAGATTGTTTTCGAGCACGCCATCCGAGACGAATTGATATCGCTCCGAATCGAGCATTGCATTCAACATCATCGAAAAATCTTCATCGCCGAAGCTCTCGCCGTTGATCAACTCGCCCATGTAATTTCGACTGTTTGCCGCCACTTTGCCTTTTTTATGTCCGAAATATTCAACACCGCCGTCTTTTGTCGGATATCGCGTGAAGAAAAAATTCTCTCCGCGCAATACCAATCGACATTGATAAAAATCGGAGTAACCGACTTCTTCATATCGATCTTCGCCGTTGCCGACCACGATGTTACTGACGGGGCGGTTGATGAAAAAATCATTGCTGTCGACGGCGAGCCCGCTCTTGCCGTACAGTTCCATTTTCGTGCGATTGGTTACGCGCGATGCCGGAGTTAAATTCTCGCATCGGATTGTGTATCGCCCGCCGAGCAAAATCTCGCGATACGCATCAATCCGCGCGGCGTCGACGCTTGAGATCGTCATCAACATCAAAAAAAAGATCGCCGCCGTAATTCTTTTCATTGATCGATCGCCTCCAACTTGCCGAGCAATACCGGCGACTCGAGCAGATCATTCATATCGCCGATTCCTGCCGCAAACACTTTCGCCTTCGTATCGACCTTGAAACCGCTCTTGGCGACTTCGCCGGCGATTTTTTTTATGTGCAATGTGTTGATCTCGTACTCGCGCCCGCCGACATGGATCGCCGATTGCGCCATTACCAATGCGCCGTCTTTGTAGAGCATGTCGAAAACGATCTTCGCGCCGCTCCGATTGCGCGGAGTCGACTCATATCGATCGCAATCGTATTCATTGCCGTCAACCGTCTTTCGGAGACTTTCGACGAAAACCGGCTCGCTTATCGCCGAAGACACTTTATGGAACGGATCATTCCAATAAAAAACTGCGAGCTCGTCCGGCAATGAAAGCGATCGATCGATCGTCTGCCAACCTTCGAGCGGATTTAAATTCTCTTCGTCGCGCCGCGCGGCGTCGAGCATAAACGCCACGTCTTTTTCGGCAAATCTGTAATACCGCCCGTGCGAGTACATGAACTCGGGATATTTATCGCTGCCGCCGCCGAAAATCGCCGCGAGCGGATTGAGCACGGTGACGGTTGCCGCTTGCGCGCCGGTCAATGCTGTCCGAGCCATTCGCCGATCGTTTTCATGCGCGATGATCTTTTTGACATACTTGTCGTCATACTCGACGTAAAAAGTTCCACTCGAAAAAATTCGGCGATATTCTGTCGCCTTCGGCTGTTCAGCAAATGCCGACGAGATCATCATCGACATAATCAGCAACGCGCTCAAAAATATTTTTAACATCCGCTCACCTCACAATTGAAGACGTTCGAGCAGAATGTCGACGGCTTGAAAAGATGCCTGCTCGATTGCGTTGTGTACGCTGTCTTGCGTGACTTTTTTCGTGCCGACTTCGACCGTGAGGATCGGTCCGCCGCTGAGTTTGACGAACGAGCTCTTCGATTTGCCTTCGCCTTTTGACGCCGAAATGATCTGCCCGGTCGTCACGTCCATTATTCGCATTATGACATGCGATTTGACCGTGCAGACCGTGACGCCGCTGTTGAGCACGGACGTGCCGACATCGCTGAGCGTCACGTCGTTGACGTTGCCGTAAATGATGTAGCGGACGTTGAGAAGCTCGCCAATCCGTTTTGCCGTATTCGGAACTATCAAGCCGGTTACGTTGATGCCTTCCGAAGCAATCACGTCGTCAACCATTCCGCGATCCATGACGTCGAGCTTTTCGCTTTTGATGATTCGGACGGTTACATATTCGTTTGCGGCGCGTCCGGCATTTAAGACGTTGATGTCAATCGGAACCGCGCCCGGGTGAGTACCGAAGTCCATGACTGCGACGGGCGTGCCGCGCTCGATTGCGGCTGAAGTTTGATTGATCATCAAAAACAATGCGAGCATCAACAGTGTCAAAAACTTTTTCATCGTACTCATCCTCTCCCAAAATCGCTTATTCCGCAACCGCAAACAATTGATTGTTGTCAACGTCAGCAATAAGCGCATTGGCAATGGCTTCGGCGGCTTTATCCATTGCCTCGGCGTACATTTCGTTGTTGATCTTGTCGCTTCCGACCTTCACAAATCCGATCGAGTACTGTTTTTGAGTATCTTTGCCGGTAACCATCTTTTGCCAAACGACTTCGCCGGTTTCGGCTTTGATCAAACGAAGATCGCATTGCACTCCGACGCCGGTGACGGTCGTCTGAACCGATGCCGCCAAACCGGCAAGCGCACCGATCGGTCCGAGAGCCGCCGCCGCCGTCGCACCCGCCGTACTCGCGAAATGCGATAACAACGAAACGGCATTTTGCGCGTAACTCACCGCGTTTGAGATGCTCATGTCCATCCAGTTGCCGCTTCCGATATTGATGATCGTGCCTTGGATCAAATACTCCGCATTGTGTTGCTTGCCGATTGCCGACGTGATCTCGGGCGAAATGATCTGACCGACTTGCGCCGTCGCAATCGTCTGTGCCTTTTCTTCATTAAAGCCCGCACCCTCGAACAGCACGTTGTAATTGCCGCTCGCGATTGCCGATTGCGCATTTTTGAATTCGGCGGCGCGCTCTTCATAGAGCAGATATTCCATATCGGCGTTGATGACGCTTGTCTCTTGCAGATTGAATTTGCCGCTCGAGAGCAATTTTTCCATGACAAGATCCGACAGTGATTCTGCCGATTCGACTTTTACAAACCGGGTGTCATCAGTGAATTTCATCAACACGCAAGTCGGATTTTCAGCCGCGTCGACAGACGAGCACAGCCCGAGCACTCCGATTGAGAGGGCGGCGAGAAATTTTTTCAAACGTGTAATTTTCGATCGCATCATTTTGCGGCTCCTTTCTGATCGGTTTCTCGTTTGGTCACGTCTTTGAGCTCGGTCGGCAATTTCAGCAATTTGTTGTCGACGGACGAATTGAATTCATGCACATTGATGATCGTCCGAACTCCGTCGACTTTGCCGAACTTGTCGGTGAAATACTGCCCCGCCTCGATCTTGACGAGCCGATTGCTCTCGAAGTAATATCGGATTGCATCGAAGATTGCATTGGCTCCGGGATTGCTCGCTTTGAGATCGACATAATATCGCCCGTCTGCAAGCGTGCCGGAGTTGACGCGCCGATAGATCACGGTGCCTTCGACTTTGTTGTTGTTCGGCATGATTGCATCCAACAGCCGATTCATCTCATGATCTCCGACATCAACCGAATACGACGCCGTGAAATTTTTTTTGATTTTGACGGCTTCAACCTTACCTTTCTTCTTGCCGACGTATTCGACTTTTCCCTTGTCCGTTATTCGAGTGTAGATGAAGAGTTCGCCGTTCTGCTTGAATTTGCACGACGCGTATTCGTATTCGCGCTCTTTTGGCTTGGCATCGCTTTTCTTTTTCAAAAAACTTGGCATCAACAGTGAAGTGATCGAAACGTCCGGCACCTTCATCATCGAATTCGTTTCGACATACGAACTTTCGCCGTTTGAAGTTGCAATGCCCGTGATCGGCTGATACAGCGTGTAGGGATTCGGATCGATGAAGTCATTGCCGCCGATCATGATCAGCTTCTCGTGCATGGCATTTCGAGAAGGCGGCGTGATATTCTCGTATCGGATCGTGTAAGTGCCGTTGCGAAGAATACGCGCGCAATCGTCAAGCGCATCCGCATTTGCAGTCGGCATCATTGCTCCGATCGACAATGCCGCGACCAATGCGGCTGTTTTCAGTTTGGAAAGAATTTTCATGGCGTTCACCTCATCATTCGGCAGTCGATTTAAACTCTTCGAGCAACGGCGGCTGATCGATGATCTCATTCATATCGCCGAGCCCCGGTCCGTACACTTTGCAACCGTTCGGAAAAGACATGACATTTTGCGGCAATTCTCTCGTCAGTTTATTGATCCGAAGCGTCTGAATTTCGTAATTCTGCTGATCGGTTTTCTTGCCTTCTTCGTCGAGGACGATCTGTCCGGCGTTGACATCCCAATCGACCGAGAGCGTCAAAATCTTGTCGAGCGAGCCGTCTTCGGCGTAATAAACGACGTAGACTTTCTTCGCGATGTTGACGCCGTCGACATTTTTGATCGGCTTGACGTACTTGTCAAAGGCAACCGATTTGTTTTTCGCTTCGTCGATGATCTTGGTGCCGCTCTCGACGAAAGATATCTCCGAATCGCCGGTAAACATACCGAGCTCCTCCGGCAATTGAATGCGTAACGGAATTGTATTCCATTCCTGCGACGGATTGATGTACGGATCATTCATTTCGGCTTCATTGGCGCGCAACGCCTTCTTCTTCTCGATGAATTGATAATAATTGCCGTCTTTATACAGGACTTCGGGCATCAACTTCAAACTGCCTTTGGCGAAAAAACCGACGATCGGGACGTAGCTGAGGAGCGTCGAGCTGCGTCTTCCCTCGCAATCGAATGATTTTTTTACATTGCCGTCAACAGCCAAAGCTCGTTTGTCTTCCTTGCGGTTGATCTCGTACTCGATGTAGTACTTTTCGGATTGAAAGATGTCGCGAATTTCGGCGGCTTTTTCATGTTCTGCCGAAACGATTGACGGGATGAATGCCGAGGCGGTTGCAAATGCCGAAACGGTCAGCGCGGCAATCGCTCGCAAAAATTTTCGTCTCATGAATTTTCCTCCCATACAAAACCGTAATTTTTAACAATTATAATGGGCGAAAAAAATAAAGTCAAACTCGAAAATCTGACTTTGAGAATTGCGGCAGGGGCAAATTTATCGACCGTACAGCTGTTGAACGAGGAGATCGACGGCATTGAACGCCGCCTTCTGCAATGCATTGTGGACGCTCGTCTGACCGACTTTCACGTTACCAATCAGAAAAAAGTCCTCGACGAGCCCGACCGAAGCAATTTTAGACTTGCCTTCACCTTTCACTGCCATCAAAATTCGACCGGTCTCAACGTCCATGATACGAACAGAAAGTCCGGCTTTTACTTCTTTGGAATTGATATTGATATCTCCGAAGCCGTTGTCATTTTCCGCCAAACCCACACTGATCACATTGCCGTAAATAATGTATCGGACATTGAGGATTTCTCCGATACGCCGTGCGGTCAGCGGATCAATCAATCCGATCGTATTCAAGTTTTCTTCCGAGAATATATGCGCTGCAAAATCTTTGTCGATGACGACGAATTTTGTACATTCATTCAATCGGGCAATGACGTATTCGCTCGTTGTATGTTCGGCATTGACAAGATCAATATCGGGATCGGAAGTGCCTTTGTGAGTGCCGAAGTCCATGACGGCAACTCGCGCCTCGGGCTCGATTATCGATAATGCTTTTGCCGTCGAGAGCGGAATGATTATCGACAGAATAAATATCAGTGCCTTGATCATTTTATGAATAACTTATGCGTCTTGATATCTTCGACCAAAGCATCGACAATTTTTTGCGCGGCATCTTCCATTGCTTCATCATACATATCGGAAGTCAACTTCAATTTCCCCAATGAAATGCCTCCGAACTCCGTCAGCTTCTCTTTGCGCTTCACTCCCGTAACGATCTTGCGCCAAATCACCTCGCCTGTTGCGGCTTTGATCAATCGCAAGTCAGTCTGTACTCCTATGGCAACTTCCTGTTCCTCAAATGAAAATCCGCCGCCACCTGCCATTTTCACCGCAACATTGGCAATGCTTTGAGCAATTTGCGCATCTTCATTAATCCATTCGCCGCTGCCAAGATTGATCACCGTACCTTGAATTAAATATTGAGCACCATGTTGTCTGCCGATTGCGGCTGTAATCGACGGCGAAATAATTTGATCGACCTGTGCCGTTGCTATTGATTGCGCCTGCTTCGGATCAAAAGCGGCTCCTTCAAACAGTGCGTCAAAATTGCGCCGACTCAGTGAGTTTTGCAGTCCGAGCAACTCATTGACTTTTTCATTGTACAATCGAGCTTCAATTTCCGCATCGATCGGGATGCTCTCTTTCAAATTGAACTGCCCGCTCTTAAGCATTTTCGCAACAACCAAATCGGACAGCACCGATGCCGAATCGACATTCCGATATCTCGTATCGTTAGAGAAGCGCATCAGAATACATGTCGGAGCATCATAATCGAATGCAAAAGCCGTCGTCGAAAAGATCACTGTCAGCATGCCGACCAAGAGTATTTGCAACTTCTTCATTTTGCCGCCTCCCCATCATTTCGCTTGGTTACGTCTTTCAATTGCTCGGGAAGTTGAAGATATCTTTCGTCGGCAGTCGCACTGAATTCAGTAATGTCGACGACGGCTTTCTCGTAACTCTGAATGCCTGAAGCATTTTTTATGTAAGATGCAAACGCGATCTTCACCAATTGATCGCCATCGAAATAATATCGGATTGCACTGAACCTGTCGGCTTTATCGGAAACAAAGTCTTCGCACGTCAAGCCGCCGGACAGAGTGCTCGAGCCGATAAATTTATACTCGGGTGTAATCGGAAAGGCAATAATTTTATCGGCAGGCAAAATTGCCGCGAGTGCATGAGTGATCAACGGCGTTCCGAAATTGTATTCTTCAAACATAACTTGATACGGAGTCTTCCACTGAATGTCATTTGCCGTGATTTTGCTTTCCTTCTTCCCATAACCTCCTTGACGGGCATAGTAACGTTGTTGCTCGTCTTTGAACTCCCAAAAGAAGTTATACGTCTCGTCACTTTTGATCAAACGACATATGCCGCCCTCTTTGACGTTGACATTGCGCGCACCGACCTTCTTGAAATAGTTCGGATGAGCAATTTCGATATATTTGTCGTCGCCGTGCATAACAATGATTCCGCTGTGCGGCAGATCGTAAAAATTGGTTGAAACATTGTTGATCAGACCTTTTGCGGTGAACTTTGCATCACTGCTTGCATCTCGAACGGGAGGGCGGCTGAGCTCGTACTTGAGAGTAAAATTTTTGTTGAGCATGGCATCCCGATATGCATCGATCTTTGCAGCTTCACTCGACGAAAAAAGACTCATCAACACTGTCAACAATGCGGCAATCAATTTGAATTTCATTGCTTTTTGCCTCCCAACACTTCAACGACTTCTTTCTGTTCGAGCAAATCTTTCATGTCACCGTTGGCTGCGGCATAAACTTTGATCTTCTTGCCGATCGTGAAGGCAGTCGGCGACACTGTTGAACTTATCGTCTTTATTTTGAGTTCGCGAGCGAGATATTCTTTGCCGTTGCGTAAGAGATATTTCTGAATCATCACGAGTTGTCCGTTGTCATAAAGCATGTTGTAAACCTCTTGCGCAATCGGAGTGCCCGCGAGCGATTTTATGTCGTTGATGTATTGATCGCAAGCGTAATCTTTCTTGCCGACGGTGCGAGTGGAACTGCCGTTGAAACGCGGGGTCGGGAGCCGAAGATTATTGTCTCGAAACGGATCATTCCAATAAAAAACGGCAAGTTCGTCCGGCAATGCAAGATCGCTTCTGATATACTGCCACTCTTCCTCAGGATCGAGCGTGGCACTGTCAAGATCGTTCTCCGACAAAACTCTCGCCGTTACATTTTTCGACTCGGTAATTGGAGCCGTAAAACGATAATACTTGCCGTCCTGATACAATACGTCAGGCCACTTGCTGTGTTTCGACATTACGAAGTGACTTTTTCTCGGCATTGCCTCAAACTCGATGTCGGCATTATTCAGTTCGGTTGCGTTGAAAGCAGATGTAGGCAGAGTAAACGACATTGAAAACATTCCGGAAAACATGCCGGAAAACATGCCGGATTTGGCGGACTCGGTTCTCTGCATGCGTTTACCATTCTCGCCGGCGTAAGTCAAAATACCTGAATTGTACTTATGTGAGCCGGAAGTTCCGAACATTTGGCATTCGACGTAGAAATTGCCGCTCCGAAACATCTGCCGGTACTGCTCCGCCGCCGCCT
>CALGGX010000055.1 GCA_937916025.1 uncultured Selenomonadales bacterium | reverse complement strand
GCCTATCTTATTGAAGACTATTCCTTCATCAAGAAAGAATGGCTGGCAAAAGCCTCCTGCATCGGTGTCAGCTCCGGGGCTTCAGCCCCTGAGTATCTGGTAAAGGGCATTGTTGACTACCTGATGAAAAACGGCGGTACTGGAGTTTCTCTGCTTGGCGAACAAAAAGAGATGCATCCTTTCCCTCTGCCAAAGAATATCTGAACCTTTCTCTCAATTCAGCGCGCTAATATATTTACCATAAGTTTTTTCGTGGCAGAATTGTCTTGCAGGAATTTATTGGAGTACTGAATTATGAGAAAACATTGTCTTAAGAATCTGTTTTTAGCAGGTTTTATTGCTTTTCTTGGCACTTCACTAAGTCAGGCCGCAGAAACTGACAAGAAGGAATATGATCACCTCGATCTGGTGCTGATTATCGATAAGTCAGGTTCGATGCACGGCCTGGAATCAGATACTATCGGCGGTTTCAACTCCATGCTGGACAAGCAGCGCGAACTTGTCACGCCGCATGTCGTATTCGGCGGCAAGAACCCGCATCCGCATTACGTCGTCGGCGGCATGCCCTGCGCGATCTCGCTTACGGACGGAAATGCGCCGGTCAACACCGCGCGGCTCGCAATCGTCGATCGCGCCATCAACATGGCTCGCTCGCTCGTCAACAATTTCTACCTGCCCGATCTGATTGCAATCGGAAATATCTACGTCAAAGCCGGCAAAGTCGACGGCGGCGGACTTGCAAAAACCCGCGTCCTTTCATTCGGCTCGTATCCGCTCGACAGTTATACCGGCACTTCAAACGGCAATTTCTTCGACAATTTGTTGATCAGAAGCAACGCGGTCGTCGAGGACTTTGCGCGCGGAGTCAACGCGGCGACGATTTACCCGCTCTCTCCGAGCGATCTCACTCGCGACGACGCGCTTACCGAAAGCGTTCAGCATGCGTGGTACGAATATCCGACGGGCGGCAAAGACGATTTGCATCCGTGGGAAGGCGTCACGAAAGACAAATACACCGGTCCGAAGGAAGGCACCGGCACGATGTGGCAGACGCTCAACGAGAACGGCAAGTATTCATGGCTGAAGACGCCGAAATGGCGCGGACGCCTTTGCGAAGTCGGACCGCTCGCGAAATACATCGTCATCTACACGAAATTCATGCGCGGACTGCTTCCGGAGCCGACATGGGCAGAAAAATTCATGGTCGATCAAATCAATGCGGTTACGGGCGTGCTCGGCGTACCGGCTGAAGTTTGGATGCCGACGATGGTCGGGCGGACGGCTTGCCGCGCGCTCGATGCGCATCTCAATGCCGAGATCAATCGCTTCTTCTTCGACAAGTTGATTGCGAACTTGAAAACCGGCGATCTTCAAACCGTCAATAACGAGAAGTGGTATCCGGAGAGTTGGCCGAAGAAATGCATGGGCGTGGGCTTGTATGATGCTCCGCGCGGCGCGTTGAGCCATTGGATCGTGATCGAAGACGGCAAGACGGCAAATTATCAATGCATCGTGCCGACGACGTGGAATGCATGTCCGCGCGACGATACGGCAGGACACGGCGCATATGAATTGTCGATGATGGATACTCACGTTGCGGTTGCCGACAAGCCGCTCGAAATTGCGCGAGTGATCCGCTCGTTCGATCCGTGCATGGCCTGCGCGACGCATATGTTCAATGCAAAAGGCGAGGAGATCAATTCTTTCTCGACCGCGCACTATTGATAATGCGTAATGCGTAATGCGTAATGCGTAATTGGGGTTCGGTTCTTAATTACGAATTACGAATTATTAATTACGCATTGCATTTTGGAGGTGAGAAAATGAAATCAGTCAAAGATGTCAAGCGAAAGGAATATTACATCTTCAGTCCGTTTCTTCGGATATTTCACTGGATAATGGTCGTTTCGATCGTGGTACTGTTTGCAACCGGACTGTTGATCACAAAGCCGGTGTTGGTTTCGGCGACGGAGCCGAACTACACCATGCTGTCGATGGATTTGATCCGAGATATTCATTTCGTCGTCGCGTTCCTGTTTTGCGCGTCGTTCATTCTTCGGATTTACGGTTTCATCATCAACAAAGGCGATCGGCTGTTTCCGCGCTTTTGGGAAGGACATTTCTACAGCGAAACGGTTGAAGTCGCCCTGCATTACATGCTGTTGAAGCCGCATCACGCGCCGTTCTTGCGCAATCCGCTCGCGCGTGCCTCTTACGCCGGACTTTACGTCATGGTTTTGATTGAAATTCTGACGGGCTTCGCGATGTATCTGATGGCAAATCCGTCGTCATTCGGCGGACTGTTTTTCGGCTTGGTAAATACGCTCGTCGGCTCGGAAATGATGGCGCATTACATTCATCATTACGTCGCCTGGCTGATAATTGTCTTTGCAATCGGGCATTTCTACATGGTGCTCCGCGCGGAGTTCATGGAAGGCGAGAGCGAAGTTTCGAGCATGTTCAGCGGCAAAAAAGTACTCGCGCATGTTCCGAAGGATGCCAACGAGCTCGATTGATATTGTTGACAAGGCGTTGACGCTGTGATAAACTGCATTGCTGTAAATCTTTTATTGAAGGGAGTCAAACGGTTTTGCCGAATATCAAAGCATCAGTCAAGAGTATGAAACAGGACGCAAAGCGTCATGCCCGCAATGTTTTCGAGAAAGAGCGCATCAAAAAAGCGAAGAAAAAAGTTCTCGCGGCGATTGAAGCAAACAATTACGACGAGGCAATGAGCTTGTTCTCGCTGGCAACGAAGGCGATCGATCAAGCGGCGGCGAATCATACCATTCATAAAAACAATGCCGCGCGTAAGAAATCGAAACTCGCAAAAAAAATCAACGCGTTGAAGGCGTAAAAAAAAATGCCGACAATCCGGCGACGGACGATCGGCATTTTTTTATGTCTGAAATTCGTTTTACAAAATTGCATGAGCGACAACGAAGCCGACACAGCAACCGCTGATGACGATGATCAAGCCCGGGATCATGAACGAGTGATTGAGTATGTATTTGCCGATCTTCGTGGTTCCCGAGCGGTCGAAACCAATGCACGCCAGATCGGAAGGATATGTCGGCAGGAAGAAGTAACCGTAGCACGCCGAGATGAATGACATCAACAGCACGGGATCCATGCCGACGCTCAACGCCATCGGAAAGACAATCGCAATCGCCGCCGCTTGCGAGTTGACGAGTTTTGATGTCAAGAACGCGAGCACCGCATACGCCCAAGGATAAGTCGCGACCGCATTGCCGAGGAAGTCTTTCAAGAAGCCCATGTGCGCGCTGAAGTAAGTATTTGCCATCCAAGCGACGCCGTAAACCGAGACGAGCGCGACGACGCCGGATTTAAACACTTGACTGTTGCCGACGTCTTTGGCTTTGACTTTGCAGACGACGAGAATAACCGCCGCGACGAGGAGCATAACCATCTGAATGACGTCCGTCATGGAGATCGCCTTCATTGCGCCTTTGGCGTCAGGAAAATGCGGCAGAAGATCGGGGAAGTTGCCGAGCATTGCAATGACGAAAATTCCCGCGAAGAAGATGTACATCGCATGATAATAGCTGGGCGGGAGTTCTTTGTTCATCAACGATTCGGATTCGCCGTAGACGTATTCTTTGTTGGCGGGATCGGCAATGAATGCTTGGAACTCGGGGTCTTCGGACAATTCTTTGCCGCGTTTGTAGCTCCAAAGTGCTGCGAAGAAGACGCCGAGTCCGGTTGCGGGAATTGCAACCGCCAACAATTGCAGGACGGTGTATTCATACCCCGCGCCGTGCATGAAGCCGACGATCGAGACGATGGCGACCGAGACCGGCGAGGCGCAAATGCCTGCCTGCGAGGCGACCGACGCGACTGCCATCGGACGCTCGGGGCGAATGTTTTGCTTGATTGCAATGTCGTAGATGATCGGAAACATCGTGTAAACGACGTGACCGGTACCGCAGAGCACCGTCAAAAACCAAGTCGTGAGCGGCGCGAAGATCGTGATCTGCTTCGGATTATTGCGCAGAAATCTCTCCGCGTACTTGAGCATAACGGTCAAGCCGCCGGACGTTTGCAAAAAGCCCGCGCATGTGACGACCGCGAGGATTGTCAACATAACTCCGATCGGCGGAGTGCCGGGCTTGTAACCGAATACGAATGTAAAAATGACGAGTCCGATGCCGCTTATGACGGCAAGTCCGATACCGCCATGCCGCACGCCGATCAGCAAGCACGCCAGCAGGACAAGAAATCCGAGAAGCATTTCCATTGTACCACTTCCTCTCTTAAAATTTTTGGAATCGAAACTATATTTCTGCAATGAAAAGATATTTCCTGCAACATCATAAACGTAAATTATCGTAAAAAAAATGATCCGATGATCATAAAAAAAAAGATGGTGCGCCCGGCGGGAATCGAACCCACGCTTCCGGCTCCGGAGGCCGACGTCCTATCCGCTGGACTACGGGCACGCGTACATCGTTTGCAAGTCTATCACAGCATCGATGATCTGTCAATACGAAAATCCGCGCGGAGCATTGCAATGCTGATGAAAATCAAGCCGACGCCGAAGAAGGTATGCGTGAGCCACAGCATCATTACGGCGTTCATTCCGCGTTCGATCACGAAGAAGAATGAATACGTAAAAGCAATCGGCATCATCGAGACGAAAAGCAATGCCGTCAGCAAAAAACATTTCTCTCGCCGAGCTTCGGCTGTCAATACCAACCGCGCAATCACAATGATCGGCAATGTCAGCAAAAAGTATTCGTTGCCGTAAGAATATCCGAAGAATGCCGATGCCATGCAGGCAGGAAAAAAACGCTCGAAAGTCGAGACGCCGCGCAAGCGTTTCATCAACAGAAAGATGAACGCGAAGCCGAAGATCATGCTCGAAAGCATTGCCGTCTTCGGCGAGTCGAGGAAGAGCAGAGTGAAGAGCCCGGAAAATTGCGAGCCGCCGCCGATATCGGCATGCCAAAATTCATCGAGCAATCCGAGCATCGACCGATCGACCATGATCGAAACAAACAGCCAGCCGAGCAGATCGATCGACGCGGCAACAATCAGCGGTTTGAATTTTTTCATGATCAACAGCGCAAAACAGATCGGCAATGCGGTTTGCGGTTTGATCATTGCGAATGCGAGCAACACTCCCGCCGCAATCGGCGACGTATCGCAAATCAAACAGCAAATCAGCAACAGGCAACAGATCAATCCGCCCGCGTTACCGGCATAAATCGAACCGTACGCCGTGTAAGAAAACAGCGCGAACCCTGTTGCAATCAATCCGAATTGCGTCGTTCGGAAATGTCGATACAGAAAAAAAGCCGTCAGCAACAATGCCGACATGCTTGCAATGAAGAAAAACATTTTCGCGTCTTCGAGCGGCAGGAATCCGCCGTAAAAGACATTGCCGAGCAGACAGCCGTAAGGACTCGTGCCCCAATCTTTTTGAATGACGCCGATATCGGAAAAAATCGGCGGCTCGACGCCCGTAATCGGATAAGGATCGACGCCGCGCAAGGTGTAAGCGCAAATCGCCCATTGCCCGCGAAAATCCATCCATTGCCATCGAAATTGATACAGCCGAATGAGCACGTCGACAAACAGTGCGACGTTCAGCAACATCGCTGCCGACATGATGCCGACGGGAATTTTGTCGAATTTCATCAACGACGATGTTTTTTGACGAAGTTCTCAATGCGATTGAGAGCCTCGGAGATTTTGTTGATCGAAGTCGCATAGGAACAACGGACGTATCCTTCGCCGCTCGCGCCGAACGCATTGCCCGGCACCAACGCCACGTGCTCGGCTTGAATTAATGTCTCCGCGAATTCCGTCGAGCCGTAACCCGTCGAGCGAATGTCGGGGAAGATGTAAAACGCGCCCTTCGGTTCAAACGCATCGAGCCCGATCTTTTTGAAGCCGTCGTGGATCAATCGACGTCGCCGATCGTATTCGCCGACCATTTTTTTCATGTATTTCTCGCCGTGCCGCAAAGCTTCCACCGCCGCAATTTGAGCCGTGATCGGAGCGCAAAGCATCGTATATTGATGAATTTTCGTCATTGCGGCAATGATATCGGGATTGCCGAGCGCATAACCGATCCGCCAGCCCGTCATTGCATACGCTTTTGAGAAGCCGTTCAGCAAAATCGTCCGTTCCTGCATGCCCGGCAACGCCGCAAAGCAAACATGATCGCGCCCGCCGTAAGTCAAATCGCCGTAAATCTCGTCCGAGATCACGATCAGATCATGTTGCCGAGCGAAGTCTGCAATTTTTTCAAGATCGCGCCGCTCCATGATCGCGCCCGTCGGATTGTTCGGATAGCCGATTAAAATCGCCTTCGTCCGCGCGGAAATGTGCGGCTCGAGTTCCTCCGGCGTGATGCGAAATTCGTTTTCGATCTTTGCCGCCACGCTGATCGGAATACCGCCCGCGAGAGTCGTGCACGCCGCGTAAGAGACATAACTCGGCTCGGGAATGAGAACTTCATCGCCCGGCGCGAGGATCGCTCGCAATGCCAAATCCAAAGCTTCCGATACGCCGACCGTCACGAGTATCTCCGTGTTGTAATCGTAATCGAGCGCGTGCCGTTTCAGAAAATGCAACGCGATCTCCCGACGCAATTCCGGCATGCCGCGATTTGCCGTGTAAGACGTATACCCCTGCTCCAAACCGTAGACGCAACTCTCGCGAATGGTCCACGGAGTTACGAAATCCGGCTCGCCGACGCCCAGCGATATTACGTCCTGCATTTTTGCCGCAATGTCGAAAAACTTCCGAATGCCCGACGGCGCAATCGATCGAACGGTCGGAGACAATCTTTCATTCCAATTGCTCATGGCGATACCACCAGCCTGCGATCTTGTTCTTCGTCTTCGATGAGAATGCCGTCTTTTTTGTACGCCTTCAACATGAAATGCGAGCGCGTTTGCGTCACACCTTCGATTGTCGAAAGGCGCGTTGCAACGAAATCCGCGACTTCCTTCAACGATTTGCCCTCGATGATCACGAGCAGATCAAACGAGCCGCTCATTAAATATACCGTCCGAACTTCGTCGAAGCGATAGATGCGCTCGGCAATCGCGTCGAAACCGACCTCGCGTTGCGGCGTCAAATTGATCTCAATGACCGCCGTCACCGAGTCGTCGCCGAATTTTTCCCAATTGATCAGTGCGTTGTAAGACAGCAGGATTTTGTCTCGTTCCAATTTCTGAATATCGCGCTCGACTTCGTACTCGCTTCGGCGCAAAATCGCCGCGAGTTCTCCCGTCGAAAGGCGCGCATTTTTTTCGAGCAGTTCAAGCAGTTCCCGCATACAAAACCTCCCGATTAATCATAAATGAAATACGCGGATGATGTCGTTTTTGGTCGCGACAATCATCAGCAACAACATCAAAGCAATGCCGACTCTCTGCGTGTACATCAGAGCTTTCGGCGTCAAGGGCTTGCCGCGCAATGCCTCGAGCATGAGCGTGAAGAGATGCCCGCCGTCGAGCGCGGGAACCGGCAACATGTTGATTATCGCCAAGTTCAGACTCAACAACGCCGCGAAACTCAACAGCGATGCAAAACCGTAAGTTGCCGCCTGCCCCGCCATTTGCGCAATGCCGATCGGTCCGGAAACGTCCGCTTGCGAAGGCGCGGCGATCAAATCCGCCAACGCCGCCAACATCATTGCCGTAACGTCAAACGTCCTTTCGACTGCAAGAATGCATGACTCGAAAAAGCCGGGATGAATGAGTTGCGAATTGCTTTTGACGCCGATCAAATTGCGCGAGCCTTCATGGATTGGAGTAATCACGACATCCGATTGCTCTTCATTGCGCGCGTAGGTGAGAGTGATCGATTGATTTTCCTGCAAATCGGAGAGCGCATTCGAGAAGTCTTGCCAAGTTGCGATTGATTTGCCGTCGATTGCAACGACTCGATCGCCGTCTTGCAAACCGGCTTGCGCGGCGGGATAATCCGCGACGACTTGACCGAAGACGGGCTCGTTTGAAGGAACCGCATAGCCGTTGAAGAAAATCACTCCGAAGAACAGGAAAATCGGCAGAATGAAATTCATCGCAGAGCCCGCGATAATCACGAGCATCCGCGCGGGGATCGACTTATCGTTGAAGCCGCGTCCGTTCGTATCGGTGCTCGACGGATCCATTCCGGCAATGTCGTTGAAGCCGCCGAGCGGTATCGCGCGCAGTGAGTAAATCGTCTCGCCGTATTGTTTGCTGAAGAGTTTCGGACCGAATCCGATTGCAAATTCGTCGACGCGCATGCCGGTTAATTTAGCCGTTGCAAAATGCCCGAGCTCGTGCACCAAAATCAAAAGTCCGAGGACGAAAATTGCCGAAGCTGCAGTCATCAACAAATACATCACCCTTTCAAAAGCAATTCGTAATTATTAATTCGTAATTCATAATTGAGGGAGACAGCGAATTCTTAATTACGCATTACGCATTACGCATTACGCATTGTCTGCTCAATTGTCAGCAACGCCGGAAAATATCTTCGCTTGATATACCGCAAATCGATCCGAGATGTCTCGAGTTTTTCCGCATTCGAAATGAAGATCAGCGGCATCTCTTTCACCCGCAATCGATTGTGATCGACATACAAATTCAAAAAACGCTCGCCCATATATCCGAGCATTCGCGCATTTTGATCATTCAAATCAATCCGCCGCTCGACTTCAAACAATACATCAAACAATCGACGCGAGTACTCGTCAAACGTCTCCTTGCGAGCAATCAACAGGTTCGCGAGATATGCCGTCCGACGATTGAATGTTTTCTCGACCGACTTCAGAAATTCCGGATGCGTCTTTCGGATTGCATCGAGCAACAGAGTAAAATTCTCTCGACGATGAAAACGGCAAAATTGCGTCTCGAGAGTATCACGCGAAAAGGCGTAAGGACGCGGCAGAATAATGTCCTGATTGTCGAGTAAAGTCGATAATTGCCGAGTGTCAAGCAATTCCCTGCAATCGGCAAGCGACGCAAACTCTTTCCTGCAGATCATTCGCGGCGCGCGATTGAGCCACAGGAATCGGCGATATTGCATCAGTCCGACAATATCACTCTGCCGATCGTTTTTCCAAATCCAATAATGCCCCGTCAGCTCGCAATAAAATCGATTGCGCTCGGAAATCGAATCGCCGGTCGCGTCATTGAATGCACCGCCGGGTTCGGCTTTACCGACCGTCAACGGCACGTAATTTTCAATCGCCGAAATGTCGAGCGGCTTTTGAGTTGCAACATACAGTCTAACCATTGCGCTTGAAAAACTTGCAAAAGACATATCGGCAATAGAACTTCAATGCAGAACTCCAATCGCCGCGTTGACGCATTGCGCGCCCCATCAATCGATTTTCCTGATAATGGCGCGGGTGGTAGACAAAATCCTTCCACAGCGATTGATTGCGATACGCGTCGTAAATTTCGCGCTGCGGATGCTTGCACCACGGCTGCCACGGTTTCAATTGCCCCGCGAAGTGAATTATGATAGT
>CALGGX010000054.1 GCA_937916025.1 uncultured Selenomonadales bacterium | reverse complement strand
TATTTTTATCGGCGGACGGCGCGTGAACGATCTGCCGCCGGGCGAACGCGGCATCGGCTTTTTGTTTCAGAGCTATGCATTGTTTAAACACATGACGGTTTTCGACAACATTGCGTTCGGCTTGCGCGTCAAAAAAATCGCCGAAGATCGGATTGTCAATCGCGTGACGGAGTTGGCTCAACTCGTCGGCTTGCAAGACTTCACGCATCGATATCCGATGCAATTGAGCGGCGGTCAGAGACAACGCGCGGCGTTTGCTCGAGCACTCGCTCCGAATCCGGAGTTGCTGTTGCTCGACGAGCCGTTTGCGGCGATCGATGCGAAAGTCCGACAGGAATTGCGCGGTTGGTTGAAACATACAATTCATAAGCTCGGCATTACGGCGATTTTCGTCACGCATGATCAGGACGAGGCGGTCGAAGTCGCCGACGAGATCATCATCACCAATCGCGGACGCGTGGAGCAGGCGGGAGTGCCGATTGAAATTTATCAATCGCCGAAAACGCCGTTCGTCGCGAAATTCATCGGCGAGAGCGTGCAAGTGCCGGACTATACTGTTTTCAAAGGCTTCGGCGATTACGAAAGTCATGAAGGAATTTTGCGCCCCGAGTTTTTGGAGATCGGGGCATCGATTGACGAAATGCCGCATCCCATGCCGATCACGACCGAGAAGGGCATCGTGCAGGGAACGTATTTTCGCGGCAACACGATCCAAATCGATGTCGAAGTGAAAGGGCAGTTGCTCCGAGGCTTCCGAGGATTGGAGCAGGCTCCGTTGCATGAAGGCGACGAGGCGTTTGTTTTCATTCATAAAATTTACGGCTTCAACGGCGAGCAAACCGAGATCATCGAGAACGCCGCGAAGCGTCGAGAATCGGTCGTGATCTGATGGAGCTGAACATCGTCGAAAAAAAATCCGACGTGTTGATCGTCGGCGGAGGCGCGGCGGGATTGTTTGCGGCAATCCGATTGAGCGAGCTCGCTCCGCGCATCAAAATTTTGATCGTCGACAAGGCGGACATCAGACGCTCGGGTTGTCTGGCGGCGGGCGTCAATGCGCTCAATGCTTACATCGGCGAAGGGCACACGCCTCAGGATTATGTCGAATACGCCATCAACGACGCGCACGGAATTGCTCGGCGAGATCTTCTCTCGACTATGGCGAGTCGATTGAATCACGTCACGGAAGCGATTGAAAAACTCGGGCTCGTGATCGAAAAAGACGCCGACGGCAATTACGTCACGCGCGGCTGGCGCAATGTCAAAATCAACGGCGAGAACATCAAACCGCTCCTCGCTGCCGCCGTCAATCGACTGCCGAACGTGCAGGTTATTAATCATGTCAACGTCGCGAATTTTCTGCTCGACGGAGAGACGGTTGTCGGCGCGTACGGCTTTGACACCCGCGCGGAGATATTTTACAATTTCACGGCAAAGCTCACGCTGATTGCAACCGGCGGCGCGTCAGGCATTTATTTGCCGAATCACGCAGGCGGCTCCCGACATCAAATATGGTATTCGCCTTTCAACACCGGCGCGGGCTATGCGGCGGGCATCCGCGCGGGTGCAGAAATGACGACTTTCGAGATGCGCTTCGTCGCGCTTCGATGCAAGGATACGATCGCTCCGACCGGTACTCTCGCGCAGGGAGTCGGTGCGGCGCAAATCAATTCGCGCGGCGAGTTGTATCAGTCGAATTACGGCAACACGACGAGCGAAAGAGTTTTTGCGGTGACGGCAGAAAATCTCGCGGGGCGCGCGCCGTGCTTTTTAAAGACGATCGGAATTTCTGAAGAGCAAGAGCGATTTCTGTTTGACGCGTATTTAAACATGTCGCCCGCACAGACTTTGCGCTGGATTGAGACCGGGCAGCCGCCGAGTAAATTCAATGTCGAGATCGAAGGCACGGAACCTTATATCGTCGGCGGTCATACGGCGGCGGGATATTGGATCGATGCCGCGCGGCGCACGACGCTGAAAAATCTCTTTGCGGCGGGCGATGTTTCAGGCGGATGTCCCCAAAAATACGTCACGGGCGCATTCGCCGAAGCAGAGATCGCAGCCGAAAATATTGCCGAGTCGATCGACGATGTAAAAATGCCCGCGCGAATTGATTTCGATGCGCGAGGCTTGAAACATTTTTTCGAGAACGACTCGGCTTTTTCAATCAATGAATTGGAAATCGCAATGCAAACGGCAATGGATGAATGCGCCGGAGGAATTTCTCGGCAGTATCGATATAACGAGCGGCAATTGCAGACGGCGCGAACTCATATCGATCGGATCGAGAAACTGTCTGATGCGCTCCGCGCGGAGTCGATGTATGATCTGCTGAAGATTTTCGAGTTGCGCGAGCGATTGACGGTCGCGAAAGTTCTGATCGAACATCTTCGAGCGCGACGCGAAACGCGCTGGCATGGATTTGCCAAGCACTCGGATTATCCGAATCGCAATCCGAAATTCGATTGCTTTGTCAACAGTCGAACGCGCGACGGCAAGATCGAGATCATTTTCAGAGAGTTGGGAGGGAATTTGATTGAAACAAATTCGTAAGGTGTTGACGATTGCCGGGCTTGACGTAAGCGGCGAGGCGGGGCTCAATGCCGATCTTCGGACGTTTGAAGAATTCGGCGTTTACGGCATGTCGGTTATGACGGTGGTCGTTGCATGCGATCCCGACAACAATTGGAGCCACGACATTTATCCGCTCCCGCTCGAGCTGATTGAAAAGCAATTGAAGACGGTCTGCAAAGGCGTCGGCGTCGACGCGCTCAAGACGGGAATGCTCGGCTCGGCGGAATTGGTTGAGCTTGTCGTCGAGACGATCGAGAAATATCGGCTGAAGAATGTCGTGATCGATCCGGTGCTTGTGTGCAAGGGCATCGACGAGATTATGGTGCCGGACGCGGCTCGGGTGATAAAAGAAAAGCTCGTACCGCTCGCGGACGTCGTCACGCCGAACAGTTTCGAGGCGGCGTATCTTGCGGACATGAATGTCGTCGAGACGCTCGAAGATGCCGAAGAAGCCGCGCGTAGAATTCATGCGCTCGGAGCGAAGAATGTGATCATCAAAAGCGGCTCGCGCTCGGATACGGATGAGTACGTCGACGTGCTGTTTGACGGGCGAAATTTCATTCATCTGTCGACGGAACGGCTCGACGATGTTTACAACATGGGCGCGGGTTGCACGTTCAGTGCGGCGATTGCGTCGGGCTTGGCGAGCGGCGATTCCGTTTCTTCGGCAATGAACCGCGCAAAGAGTTACGTGACGACGGCGATTGAGGGTTCATTCAAACTGAATGCTTACGTCGGCGCGATGAGGCATTGGCGATGATTGACATTGACAAAAACAAATGCGTCGGGTGCGGCGTTTGCTCC
>CALGGX010000053.1 GCA_937916025.1 uncultured Selenomonadales bacterium | reverse complement strand
GGTCAATGACGCTCATGCCGATTTCGCGTATAAACTCCGCGCGGAAATGGCGGCGGGTTTGCGAGTCGAAGTCGATGCTCGAAGCGAAAAGGTCGGCAAAAAAGTCCGCGATTCGGTGACGAAGAAGACGCCGTATACTCTGGTGCTCGGCGAGAAGGAAGTCGAGTCGGGCGAATTGGCGATCAGAATTTACGGCGGCGAGGAGATTAAGCTGTCGAAAGAGGCATTTATAAAACAAACGCTTGATAAAATCGCGCATCGCGAGGAAAAATATTGACAACGGCAAGCCCTTGTGGTAAAGTTGCCGAGGTTTGTTGCTTTAAGCCGAAGTTTTTTTTGCGATTAAACGTAAATTGGAAGCTCAGTCGTGAGCGAAACATTTGGAGGTGCAAGATCATCAGAGAGCAACCAAGGATCAACGATGAAATTCATGTGCGCGAGGTGCGAGTGACGGGCACGAACGGAGAGTCGCTCGGGATCATGGCGACGCGTGATGCGCTTCGCATGGCAGAAGAGGCGCATCTCGACTTGGTTGAGATCGCACCGAAGGCACGCCCGCCCGTCTGCCGCATTATGGATTTCGGCAAATTCCGCTACGAGCAGCAGAAGCGCGAAAAAGAAGCGCGCAAGAAGCAGAAGATCGTCACGATGAAGGAAGTCAAGTTGCGTCCCGGCATCGAAGATCACGACTTTGACGTAAAGCTCAAGGCGGCGGCGAAATTCATTGCGGAAGGCAATAAAGTCAAGGCGACGATAATGTTTCGCGGACGAGAACTGTCACATCCGGAGCTCGGCTCGGTGTTGCTCGACAAATTGGCGGCGGCACTTCCGACGGCTTCGGTCGAGCGGACGGCTAAATTGGAAGGCAAGAACATGACCATGATTTTGAGTCCGAGGAGGGATAAGAGTGCCAAAGATAAAAACGCATCGGGCGGCGGCGAAGCGATTCAGCGTGACCGGAAGCGGACTGTTCAAACGCAACAAGGCGTACAAGAGCCACATTCTTGAAAAGAAGACGCCGAAACGTAAACGCAACCTTCGCAAATCGACGATTGCGGCTCCGTCTGAAGTCGCGCGCATTCGTCGCATGCTCCCATACGCTTAATTTTATCGGGAAGTGATATCGAATGAGAATAAAGACAGGCGTGACTGCTCATCGCCGCCACAAGAAAATTCTCAAGCTCGCAAAGGGCTATCGCGGCGCGCGCAGTAAGCAATTCAAAAAAGCAAACGAGTCGGTAATGAAGGCGGGCTTTTATGCCTACCGCGATCGCCGCAATAAGAAGCGCGAGTTCCGCGCACTGTGGATCACCCGCATCAATGCGGCGGCTCGCCTCAACGGCATTACCTACAGCCGATTGATGTGCGGCTTGACGAAGGCGGGCGTTGCCGTCGATCGCAAGATGCTCGCGGCACTCGCCGTTGACGACATCGCGGCATTCGGCAAATTCGTTGCAATCGCCAAAGAAAATATTTGATAACAGGGGCTGTCGATCGCGGCAGTCCTTTTTCAATGCGTAATGCGTAATGCGTAATGCGTAATTAGGAATTAGGAATGCGGAATTGAGATATGAATAAATTCAAACTGATCAATAAACTGAAACTCAAAAAATATCGCGAGGAGTTTGGAATGTTCCTCGTCGAAGGGCGGCGGCTTTGCGAAGAAGCCCGACAGTCCGGCGCGGAGATCGTCTTCGAGGTTACGGCGGACGAGATCGGCGAGCGCGAATTTAAAAAGCTCAGCGAAGTCGAAACTCCGCAAGGCGTCTTAATGGTCGTCAAGCGATCGGAACCGAAACCGCTCCGCGCGGAAGGATTGATCCCCGTGCTCGACGGCATTCAAGAGCCCGGCAATGTCGGCGGCATAATCCGAACGGCGGCGGCAATCGGTTGTCGACAATTGATTGCGCTTGACTCGACCGGCGATCCTTTCAATCCGAAATCGGTTCGCGCATCGATGGGCGGCATTTTCAAAGTCAATGTCATTTCGATGAGCCGCGCGGAATTGTTGTCGAATGAATTGCCGTTGACGGCAGCCGCACTCGAGGGCTCGCCGTACGATCAATTTCAATTCGACAAGACTTCGGCAATCGTCTTCGGCAGCGAAGCTCGCGGAGTCGATCAACAAATCCTCCGCGCGGCGCGAAAAGTTTCAATTCCGATGTCGGCAATGGAAAGCCTGAACGTCAACGTCGCCGCCGGAATTCTGATGTATGAATGGCGGCGTCAAATGTCGGCAGTCGATTGACTGTCAAAATTACGCGTGATATAATCGTCAAAAACGCTGAAAGTGGTGATTGACATGTTCGGACTCGGAGTGCCGGAATTGATTTTAATCCTCGTGATCGGATTGGTGATCTTCGGACCGGGCAAATTGCCGGGTGTGGGTAAAGCACTCGGGCAGAGCATCAAGGAGTTTAAAGACGCCAATCGGGAAGATGAACCGAAACAATTGGCATCGGCGGATGCTGATAAAAAATGACAGACAAAGATTCAACGCCCGCGAACGAAATTCAATCGTCCGAAATCCGCTCGTCGAGCGCGCCGTCCGATGAAGTCGAAAACGACGACGGCACGATGTCGTTGACGGAACATCTGACCGAATTGCGCTCGCGTATCATTAAGAGTTTAATTGCCGTCGCGGTCGGAAGCTGCGCCGGGTATTTTTTTATCGACGACATAATGTCTTGGATGGCGGAGCCCGTCGGCAAATTGTATTTCATGCAACCGTCGGAAGCATTTTTTACGTATCTGAAAATGGACATCTTCGTCGGCTTTTTGATCGCGTTGCCGGTGATTTTTTATCACGTGTGGAAATTCTTCCTGCCGGCATTGACGAAATCCGAGCGCGCCGCGCTTTCGATTGTCGTTCCGGCTTCGGTTTTTTTGTTTTTCGCGGGCTTGGCGTTTTCGTTTTTCCTCGTGTTGCCGACGGCGATAAAATTCTTCATGAGTTTCGGGAGCGAAGACTTGACGGCAATGTTTTCGTTGAGCCGATACTTCGACTTCATGCTGACCTTCGTCCTGCCGTTCGGCTTTGTATTTGAATTGCCGCTCGTGATCATCGTGCTCGGCAAGATCGGACTTTTGACGAGCGAGTTTCTCGGCAAGTATCAACGCATCGTGATCTTCATGTCGTTCGTGATCGGAGCAATCATCACTCCGACGCCGGATATTTTTACGCAATCGATGATCGCCCTGCCGATGATTCTGCTTTACGAAGTCGGTTATCTCGCCGTCAAATATATCATGCGAAAGTGAGGCAAACATATTGGCATACAACGATTTGCGGGAATTTATCGCCGCGCTCGAGGAAAGGCGGCTTTTGAAACGCATCAAGACGCCGATCAGTCCGGAGCTCGAGATCACCGAGATCACCGATCGCGTTTCCAAATTCGGCGATCATCGAAACGTCGCGCTGTTGTTCGAGAACGTAAAGGGTTATGACATGCCGGTTTTGATCAACGCATTCGGCTCGTACGAGCGCATGGCTCTCGCGCTCGGCGTCGACGATTTGAATCAGATTGCCGACGAAATTCGCGAGATCATGAAATTGCCGTATCTCACGATGAAAAACAAGACGAGCGTCATTTCGATCTTGCAAACCGCGCGGAAGGCGATCAATTTTCCAAAATACGTCCGCAATGCTCCGTGTCAGGAAGTGATAATGGAGCGTCCTTCGCTCGACAAAATTCCGATCTTGAAATGCTGGCCGATGGACGGCGGTCCGTTCATAACTCTGCCGCTCGTTGTTACGAAAAATCCCGTCACCGGCAAACGCAATGTCGGCATGTATCGATTGCAGAAATATGACTCGACGACGACCGGCATGCATTGGCACATTCACAAAAACGGCGCGGAGAATTTTCGCGATGCGAAGACGCTCGGGCAGACGAAGATTGAAGCGGCGGTCGCAATCGGAACCGATCCGCTGTTGACATACGCCGCGACCGCTCCCTTGCCGCGAGATGTCGACGAAATGGTTTTTGCCGGATTTTTGCGCCATAAATCGGTTGAAATGACGAAATGCAAGACGGTTGATCTCGAAGTTCCCGCCAACGCCGAGATCATTTTGGAAGGTTACGTTTCGACGGATGAATTGCGACGCGAAGGACCGTTTGGCGATCACACCGGCTATTACTCGCTCGCGGATGATTATCCGGTATTTCATGTCGAGTGCATCACGCATCGGCGCAATCCGATCTACTTCGCGACGGTGGTCGGGCGTCCGCCCATGGAAGATTGTTACATGGCAAAGGCGTCGGAGCGAATTTTTTTGCCGTTGCTTCAACAGTTGCAACCGGAGATCATCGACATAAATATGCCGCTCGAAGGCGTTTTTCATGACTGCATCATTGTCTCGATCAAAAAGCAATATCCCATGCACGCGCGCAAAGTCATGCATGCGTTGTGGGGCACGGGGCAGATGATGAACGTCAAGATGATCATCGTCGTCGATGCGCATGTCGACGTGCAGAATTTGAGCGAAGTCGCGTGGCGGGTATTCAATAACATCGACGCGGAGCATGATCTCGAGATCGTGCACGGACCGCTCGACGTACTCGATCATTCCTCGCCGATGGCGAAATGGGGCGCAAAGCTCGGCATCGACGCGACGAAGACATGGGAGTCTGAGGGGCACGCGCGCGAGTGGCCGGAAGAGATCGAAATGTCGGCAACCGTCAAAATGCGCGTCAATTATCTCTGGAACTCGCTCGGATTGGATTAGGGGGCGGCTTGATGATCAATTTGAAAGCGCACGCGAACAACATCGCATTGCCGCACATGATTTTCGCATTGCCATTCGCATTCATGGCGGCTTTTCTCGTCACGAACGGAGAACCCGATCCATGGATTTTGTTTTTGATTGCCGCCGCCGTTTCGACCGGACGCGCCGCCGCACTCGCGTTAAACAATCTCGCCGATCTGAAATACGATCGGCAGCAGCCGCGCATGTCGTATCGGGCAATGGTACGCGGCGAAATTACAAAATCCGAAGCCGCGATCTTCATCGTGCTCTGCCTTCTGCTGATGATTTTGATCGTCGCGCAATTGCCGCCGATCTGTCTGAAACTCCTTCCGATTGCCGTCATGCCGTTCGTCATCTACCCGTTCACGAAGCGATTCACCGGCTGGTGTCATCTCGTCCTCGGCTTGGCAATCGCAATGGCTCCCGCCGGCGGTTGGATCGCATCCGGCGGTTCTATCGATCTGCCGATGGTTCTGCTGTGCATTGCCGTCGCACTGTGGATCGGAGCATTCGACGCGATTTACGGCGCGCAAGATCGGAATTTCGATCGAGCTCACCGACTTCATTCGCTCGCAACCGAGTTCGGAGTTGAGGGCGCATTGAAACTCACGCGCGCCATGCATTTCGTCAGCATCGTCTGTTTTTTGACTGTCGGAATTTTGACGGGCGTCGGATTTTTTTATTACGTCGGAGTTTTGATCGCCGCGCTCACTCTGATCTTCCAACATTCAATCGTCTCGCCGAATGATTTTTCGCGCGTCACTCAAGCATACTTCATGCGAAACGGCATTGTCTCGATCGCAATCTTCATCTGCACTTGGCTCGCGTATGCATAATCGGTTGACACTGCAAAAACTGTACAATATAATCGATGTCGATATCGCTGAAGGAGGCTTATTTTATGGGATTGCGGCAAAAATTTTCTTTGTTGGCAATTTTGGCGAGCGGATTGATTGCAATCGTTTCACTGATCGGTTGCTATACATCTTACGTCAATTTGTCGGATACTTTGGAGCAACAGATATCATCGGAAGTCGATGCGCAAGGAAAAGACCTTGACATCTGGCTCCAATCAAAAGCCGTTTCTGCTCAATACGCCGCAGACCTGCTTGGCAATCTCGGCGACCTTAATCTGATGAAAAATCGAAACCTGCTCTCGCTTACCACGTCCGACCAAGACATTTTGGACGTGACGATCGGCTTGCAGGATAAATATCTGTTCGGATATCACGCCGGCGACTTCACGGGGCAGATCGATCCGACCATTCGGCAATGGTACAACAAAGCGCGCGAAGTCAACGGCTTGGCGTTTTCCGATGCATACGTCGACGGCTTTACAAAAAAAATGATCGTCTCGGCGGTTGCTCCGATCAAAGTCAACGGACAACACGTCGGCACGACTTGCGTCGATATTACGTTGGAGCGATTGAGCGATGAAGTTCAGAAATTGAAATTCGACGGCGAGGGCGACGGCATCATCATCGAGCGCACCGGAGCTCTGCTTGCCACCACAACCGATCGCGGCGTGAAGACGGTTCAGGAAATTCCGGGGCTGTCAAATCACTTTGACGAGATGTTGAAAAACGGCTCGGGATATTTTAAACTGCCGGGCGATGAAAAATTCGACGATCGACTCTTCGCTTACACGACGCTCAAAAGCAGCGACTGGATTGTCGGCATTGCCGTCGATGAAGCAACCGTGTTCGAGCCGATTCAGACAGTGCTGTTTACATACGCCGTACTCGTCATTGTCGGACTCGCGCTGATGATTGCGGCGTGCTTGAAAATGTCTTCAATCGTCATGGAACCGATCGGAGAATTGCACATGCATGTTTCGGAATTGGCCAAAGGCAATCTTCATGTTCCGGACATCAAAATCAACTCGAATGACGAACTCGGTGCGCTGTCGACCGCGTTTAACGACATGAGCGCGAGCCTTCGAGTTCTTATCACGAAAATGACGGATACCTCGCATCAAGTCTCGGCCTCGGCGCAAGAACTCACGTCGAATGCACAACAATCGGCGGATACTGCAATTCACATTGCCGAAAACGTCAACGAAGTGAGCGGCAACATGTCGCGGCAATTGAAAGACCTGCACGCCGCAAAAGCAAATGTCGACGTCGTATTCGGCGATATCGAAAAAATGTCGGGCAAGACCGAGCTTGTCACGCGGACTTCGCAGGAAACTTCCGAAGCGGCATTGCAAGGCTCGGAGCTTATGGAAACTGCCGCAGACAAGATGCGCAACATCGAGACGAGCGTTATGTCCTCGGCGGAAGTTGTCAAAAAGCTCGGCGAGAGTTCTCAACAGATCGGTCAGATCATCGACGCGATTGCAAACATTGCGGATCAAACGAATTTGCTTGCGCTGAATGCGGCGATAGAAGCGGCGCGCGCGGGTGAACACGGCAGAGGCTTTGCGGTGGTGGCGGACGAAGTTCGGAAACTGGCTGAACAATCGCGAGAAGCGGCGGGAACGATCTCAACTTTAATCGGTCACATTCAGGAAGATACTGAAACGGCGGTGCAGTCGATTCGTCAAGGCAACGCCGACGTCGGAGTCGGTGCGGCGGCGGTACTCGAAACGGGCGTGGCGTTTGACGGCATTGACGAGCAAATTGAACGCTTGCGAGTCAACATAGCCGAATCGATCAAACGCATTGATGTGGTTCGCGACTCAAGTCAAATGATTTTGGTGTCGATGGAAGAGATCAACAAACTCAGTCAATCGGCGGAAGAAGAGTCTCAAAACGTATCGGCGGCGGCAGAAGAACAATCGGCGGCGATGCATGAAATGGCGGAAGCAAGCAACAGATTATCGGAGCTCGCACAGGAACTTCAAACGGAAGTTCAGAAATTCAGAGTATAAAAAAAGCGCGCCGATTTTTTTAAAGCGCGCCGGTGTGATTTTTCATTTCGACAAAAATCGTTTCGAGGTTCCGCATGTATCTTCGCGCGTCCGTCAACGGCGAATCGGTTAACGTTTTTCGCAATGTTGATCGATAATATTTCAGCCGCTCGGTGCTTCCGGCAAGCTCGGCGGCTTTTTGAATGTATTCGTCCGAATTCGGCGCAATCAACTCGTCAAGCCGCGCGGAATGCAGAATCGATGCCGCAATCCGATCCGAGTGCGTTCGCCCCGCAATCGAAATGACCGGCACGCCCATGTACAAAGCATCAATCGTCATTGCCGGGTCCGTGCGCGGGTATGTCGACAACGCAATGTCAATCCGCTGAAAATCCTTCATCACGTCGCCTGTCGCCGGCTTAAACAAAATCGCATTCATGTTAAGCCCGAGCTTTTTGAATCGCCGATATGCCGCATCGATCATCGCGTCGCTTTCAAACTCCTTTGCACGCATGATCATTCGCGCGTTCGGCAATCGCCGCAAAATCTCTTTCCACACGCCGAGTATTTCGTCCGTCAGCGATTGATAATTGTTGAAGGAACCGAATGTCGGATATTCGTTTTTGACAATCGGCGCATCGGAAACTTCCGGCACATCGCTTCGACTGATATAACTGAATTGACTCGGCATGTACAACAATTTCTCGGTAAAGAATTTGTCATGAACTCCGCGCGGATCGACAATCTCATCCGTCAGGAAGTAGTCGACGGTTTTGAGTCCGCTCGTCGACAACGCCCCGACGCCGCTGATCTGAATCGGCGCGGGCTTATACGCCATGATCGGCAACGCGCAAAACTCGCCATGCCCTCCGAGATCAAACAGTATGTCGATCTGATCGGAATGAATTTTTTCCGCGATTTGTTTTGTCGATTGCCCGCTCACATCGACGAAATGCTCGAGCGGCGAATTTTTAATCAGATTGGAATAAAAATCTTTGCCCGGAATCCATTTGTATGCGAATGCTTCAATATGATTTTTTTCATGGCAGACGAACAGCGCGCAAGTCAACGCAAACATTCTGTTGACGGCAAAATGCGGCAGAAGATATCCGACTCTGATTCGACGCCCGCCGTGCTTGACAATCTCGAGATCATGAAACTGCTTAAACGGCTCGATTTCGGAGAAGATGTTTTGATAGCGCATGTGATTGACTGTCAAATCTTCAACCGGCATGTTGAGATAATATAAATTGTAAAGCGCGGCGGAGAAAATTTCTGCACGTTCCGCAGGATCGTCCGTAAGATCGACGGCAAGATTGTAATGCGTGACGCCGTCGGACGGATTGCCGTTGACCATTGCCAATTTCGCGCGCCGCTTGTGGTAATGCTGCAAAAACTCGCGCGTCGGTTCTTTGTACTCGCTTTGGAAGCGAACGGGTTGATCGGGTTTCGGAATGCACTCCTCGACGACTTTGATTTTTTCATATGCCGCATCGTAATTCATCAGAATTTGCTTCGTATGCGAGAGGAGAAGATGAATTTCCGCGCGGTCGAAAACATCGGCTTTCGCCGCCTGCTCCAACCAATAATCGGCGCGTTTGACGTTCGTGACGTTGTTGATGTTGCTGTCATAAAAACCCGGCTCCGCACTTATGTACTCATGCGCGCGTTGGAAATATTTTTGAGCATCGTCTGCGGTAACCGGCGGCTCGTCGTCATGAAAATCCGGAAGCGGCTCGCCGTTGATCCAAGCGTGATAGATTTTTTCATACGCCGCTTCCAATTCCGACATGTAAATCGAATCGTTCATCACCGGCGACTGGCTCATTCGACGCCGGAGCGTCAAGTGATAATCCGTGATCCGATCGACATCATTGGCGAGCTCGATTGCTTTTTGAATGTACTCTTCCTCGCTGAATGCACAAAGCTCGTCGAGTCCCATGTTGTGCAACAGCGAATATCCGAACCGACCGTTATGCCGTTCGCCGACGAGTGTTATGACGGGAATTCCCATGAACATTGCATCGCAAGTCGTACCGCCGCCGGGGTAAGGGAATGTATCGAGCGCAATGTCCGTTTCCGCGTATTTGACGAGATAATTCATTTCATCGGCTTCCATGCGGACGCGTTCGATCGGAATTCCCGCCGCTTTGATGCGTCCGACGGCATAATCGATGCCGTATTGCGAGCGAAATGCTTTGCCTTTGAGATACAGCCGGGAATTCGGAACTGCGTTAAGGATTTTCCCCCAGACGCGCAATGCTTCGTCCGTGACTTTCGTGAAATTGTTGAAGCTGACGAAGGTGACATAACCGTTTTTGATGCACGGAGCCGGCTGAATTTCGATCGGCGCGTCATGCCACATGTAGCAGAAATGCGAATGTTGCAGGCGAAGAATTTTTTCGGTAAAAAATTGATCGTTGAGCCCCTCGGGATCGGTGAACTTATCGCACAGGAAGTAATCGATCGTTTTCAAACCGGTCGAGTTAAACCAACCGATCGCGCTGATCTGCACCGGCGCGGGCTTATACGCCATCACGCGAAGGCAGTTATTCGCCGTGTGACCGCTCAGATCGACG
>CALGGX010000052.1 GCA_937916025.1 uncultured Selenomonadales bacterium | reverse complement strand
GGAAGTTGGCAATTGGCGGCGGCGGCGTATAATGCAGGTCCCGGTAATGTCAAGGGCGGAGTGATTCCCAACTTCGGCGAGACGCCAAAATATGTTGCAAAAATCGGCGAGTACTTAAGTCGAAGCGCGGGATATAAAGAAAACAGCGAATATGAAATGCCGCGCGCGCCGATGGAGAGCAGTGTCGAAGAATTAAAGGAGGGCTGGAGCTCGATTTTGCCGTGGATCGGCGGCGTATTGCGGTATCAATTCGGCTATGATCCGATGATTACGTCGGCGGCACGCACTCAAGAACATCAAATGCGTATCAATCCGAGCGCGCCCAATTCGCATCACATCATCAGAGAGAACGGCGGTAATGCCGTCGATATCAGCCTCGCGGAGCATGAATTAACGCCGGAACAGGAAGAAGAAGTTCGTCGGTATTTCGAGCAAAGCGGTTTGTTCGATGAAGTGTTATATCATGCAGTTGTCGGCGGAAGACATTTGCATCCGGGCGGCTTGCGAAACGAAGCTATCAATCAAGTTTTAAATACCAATGCCGCAATGTCGGCACAAGCATTTATGCCGTTGCAGGTTGCGTATCAGGAAAGACAAGGCAAGTTGCTGGATTTTTGGAGCGGGCAGAACAATCAATTCAAGTGGCACGGTTTAGACAGTATCGTTACGTTCAACAGGTTCGCGCAATACGAAAAGGCAAGTCAAGCCTTATATCGAGATTTGGATGTGAAACTGGCTGAAGTACAACGAATGCGCCATTTTGAAACGCAACGTCAGAATTTGATGTACGCGAATGATATTGAAGGGAGGCTCGGTAAGCAGACGAACGCTTACGAGTTGCCTTTTGATTATGCGGAGTACAACGTCGTTCAGGATTATATCAAGCAACTCGAGTATGATCAGGCGTACATAAAAAAATTACGCGATAGAACAACGTCGTATATCGAGCAATATCACAAATCACATCAAGAGATCGATGCCTTTTTGGATCGTAGAAGTCAAAAATGGGAAAAACTGAGTGTCGATCAGCAAGTGTCGGTAGTTGAAAATCTCGGAGGCAAAGAAGTCGCGGATGCTATCAAAATGAATGAAGAATTGCGAAAGTCATGGGAAGGCATTACCGACAAATTAGAAGAGTACAAACAAAAACTGGTAGACATAAGATATCACATGGCGACGATCGGCTTGCCCGAGACGATGAAGCCCGAGCAACTCGAGCAATACGCGCTCAAAGATGCGGAGTTGACTTACAAAGGAGATACGATCGGTGCGATTTATGAAAATCCGAAGCGGCGCAAAGAATATCTCGAAGAACAGATCGAGATATACAAGGCGCGGCGAGATCGATTGACGGAGAAGAAGGGCGAAGAAGATGCGCGGTATGTCGAGCAATTGGATCGATTGGAAACGCGATGGAATGAGGCAAAGGCAGACGAACAAAGTTTGTTGCAACGTCAAGACAGCGGCGAGAACGTCACCGAGGAATTACGAATGCAATCGGAGTTGGTAAAGAGATTGCAGGAAGATTATACGCGATTATCAAATACCGGCACGCAAGGGCAAAAAGATATCGAACAACAAATCAAAGAGACGGATAACGCAATCAAGGAGCTCGAAGCCGATCTGTATCCTGTCGAGACGCAATTGAAAAAGACGCTGGCGGACGGTGTGACGAATATGTTTGACGATATATTGATCAAAGGTAATTCATTCAAAGACGCTTGGAACAATCTCTGGCAGAGTATAGCGTCGATGGCGTTAAAACAACTGCTGATAATTCAGATGCAGAAATGGTTGCCGAATCTGTTCGGAGGAGCCGATGGCGGAGAAGTCGAGTCGAAGGCAAAAGGCGGTTATATCAGATCGTTTGCAACCGGCGGCAGTTTTGCCGATATTCCTTCGTATCGGTCTGGCAAGCAGATCGACGCGGGGCTGATCAAAGGCGCGGGCACGGGTACGTCAGACAGCATACTCACGTATCTCGAAAATCGGGGGCAATTCATAAGAACGTCCGACGGCGAGTTTATCATTAAGAAGAAGTCGGTCGACGAGCTCGGCTTATCGTTCCTGAACAGGTTGAATGAAAATCCCGAGCAGATCGCGCAAAAAGAGAAGATATTGAAGGCGTATGCGGGAGGCGGCTCGCTCGGGGCGGAAATGGAGCCGGTAATGTCCGAGCGTACCGTCAGCAATTTCAACAGTTATACGAAGATGCAGGCGGATAAAGAAGATCGAAGTGCGCGGCAAGAGAAATTGCTCGAAACAATAAGTCTGCAGTTGTCGACTTTCACTCAACCTGTCAATGAAAATACGACGATGCACATCAACGCGGTAGACAGCAAGAGTTTTGTACAATTGCTGTCGAAACATTCGGATGTGATAATGGGGCTGATGCGAAAGGAGCGCGGCAAACGCAATTATTATTGATTATTGCATTATGGTATCGCTTGATGTAAAATAAAGATAGGAGGCGTTTGAAATGCAAACCGCAGATAACGTTGCGAAATGGTTTTTGAGTAGAAATGAATTGCGTTTTTTCGGCGGCGATACCGAGTACATTACAAACCTGAAGTTGCAGAAATTGTTGTACTATGCGCAGGGTATGCATTTGGCTCTCTATGACAAAGTACTTTTTGACGATCCGATTGTTGCATGGTCATACGGACCTGTTGTTGAAGCAATCTATGATCGTTACAGCTGTAATGTCAACAAAGGTATTGAAGTTTTCGACACGCCGATTGAGAACTTTACCAAAGAAGAGGAGAGAACATTACAATTTACGCAGGATGCGTTCGGACAGTTCTCTGCTTGGAAACTGGTCGATATGACGCATGCCGAAACTCCTTGGCAATCCACAGAACGTAATCACGTTATTACGATTGATAAAATTCAAGATTATTTCAAACAATACTATGTCGAAGAATATTAAACCGAAGAAGCCGAAACAAAAGCCGGTAATAACAACTGACGTTCAGCCGGAGTTACCGCGATATATCTCGTTTTCTTTTCGATATCTTTCTAAAAACAAACAGAGAAATTTTGATTTCTTTTCATATAAAGAATGGAAACAAAAAGGGGAAGCACTCTATCAATTGTTTTGTTTTTTACAACGACTGAGCGATAAGACTGAAAAGGACATCGTGTCATTATCGAAGCATCAAGACAGCGGTTTCGAGATGTTAAAATTTAAAGATGTCAATTGTCTCCCAAACGGGCGAACGCTTTCCAAAGAAGATAATATTTTTGTGTTTCGTTTTGGAAATAACGGTAACGGTGGAGATTATCGTTTGTTGGGCTTCTTTGAGGATAAGAGCTCGGTGTTATATGTTATAGGTTTTGATTTTGACTATTCAGCGTATCGACATGATTAGTTGATTTTGTCGAGTCAGTTTATGACAACCGTCCGAAGAGGGGCGGTTTTTTGATGGAGAAAAACGGGAGGTTATTATGAAGAGAGCAAAAATAATTGCAACCAATTTAGAGTTTACGTCATTGAATGAGAGGAGACAAACCGATATGATTGTAATACATCATACCGGAATGAATGATATAGACGCGTCCGCCGCGCAAATTCACGGCTGGCATCTTAATCAAGGTTGGAGCGGCATCGGCTATCACTTCGTCGTTCGCAAAAACGGCAATATCGAGCGCGGACGCCCCGAGTGGGCAATCGGCTCGCATGCTTACGGCGAAAACAGTCACACGATCGGAATTCATCTCAGCGGCGACTTCGAGCAGGCGCATCCGACGACGCAACAGATCGAAATGACGGCGATGCTGATCGCTAATTTGTGTGCCGATTACGATATCCCGATCGATCGAAAACACATAGTAGGACACGGCGAGCTGATGGCGACCGACTGCC
>CALGGX010000051.1 GCA_937916025.1 uncultured Selenomonadales bacterium | reverse complement strand
CTGCTCGCCCGCCTCTTTGATGCGATTGTCGACTTCGCGAGTCGCCTTGTCGACCATCTCCTCAATCCGCGCGGGATGTATTCTGCCGTCCGAGACGAGTCTCTCCAGCGCGACTTTTGCGATTTCGCGTCGGATCGGATCGAATCCCGACAAGATCACGGCTTCCGGCGTGTCGTCAATGATCAGATCGACGCCGGTAAGTGTCTCGAGCGTTCGGATATTGCGCCCCTCGCGCCCGATTATTCTGCCCTTCATGTCGTCGCTCGGCAATGTCACGACCGAGACTGTCGTCTCCGCCACGTGCTCCGCTGAGCATTTCTGAATTGCCATGCTTAAAATGTCGCGCGCCTTCTTATCCGCCTCGTCTTTGATCTGCGACTCGTACTCTTTGATCCGAATCGCTTTGTCGTGTTTAAGCCCCTCCTCGAGTTCGCTCATCAATATACCGCGCGCCTCGTCTTTCGTCAACGCTGCTATGCGCTCGAGTTCTGCATTCTCCTTCTCTTGCATCGAGTCCAACTGCGCTTGAGACTCGTTCAAACGCACCTCTTTCTTGCTGAGTAACTGCTCCTTCTTCTCCAACGACTCCATCTTGCGGTCGAGGTTCTCTTCCTTCTGAACGACACGCCGCTCTTGACGCGAAAGTTCATTGCGCCGGTCTTTGGTATCTCGGTCGAGTTCCTGACGCATTTTATGGATTTCTTCTTTGGCTTCAATAATGGATGATTTTTTTTCTGCAAGAGCCTTCTCCTGAGCATCTGCGATAATTTGACGCGCCTGCTCTTCGGCGGAACCGAATTTCGCTTCCGCCGTGCGTTTTCGCATCTCGTACCCGATCGCTATGCCCGCGAGAATTGCGATAACTGCTGCTGCGATGGTTATAGCTATGGCACTCTCCTCCTCCCGCAAAAATCACTTCATTAAATCATAAGTACAACTCGGTTGCAAGAATTTTTTACTCACCGCGCGCTTCGAGTTTTTTGACGGCTTTAATCAACTCCGGCACCTTCTTCAGCGATGCCGTTTGACGTAACCATTCGCCATGCGGTTGAACGGGAAATCCCGCGCCGAAATATCCTTCCGGCATGTTTTTGTTGATCCCGCTCCGCGCGGCGTAGACGGAATTTCCGCCGATATTTATGTGTCCGACGGTACCGACTTGTCCGCCGAACGTCACGTTATCGCCGACGGTTGTCGAGCCGCTTATGCCGGTTTGCGCCACTATCAAACAGTTCGCGCCGATCTTGCAATTATGTCCGATGTGGACGAGATTGTCGATCTTCGTGCCGTGACCGATCACCGTCGAACCCATTGCCGCGCGATCGATCCCGACATGCGCGCCGATCTCGACATCGTCCCCGACGACGACGTTTCCGATTTGCGGAACCTTGGTATGAACGCCGTCTTTTGTTGTAAAGCCGAAGCCGTCCGAACCGATCACCGCCGAACTGTGAATGACACAGCGACTCCCGATTCGGCAATACTCTCGAACCGTCGCGCTCGAGTAGATGATCGTGTTTGCGCCGATCGACGCGTGTTGACCGATGTAGACGTGCGGATAAATGATTGCGCCGTCGTCAATCCGCGCGGAGTCGTCAATGACTGCAAACGGCATGATCGTCACGTCTTTTCCGAGTTTGACATCTTCGCCGACGAATGCTCGATCGCTTATGCCGACTCGGATATTGAGCTTCGGTTTGCCGAACAGCTCGAGAAGATGAGCAAACGCCGCGCGCGGATCATCTACTCTGATTGTCGGCAACGGAAACTTTTCGACTCCGCGCGGGATCAAAACCGCCGACGCTTTCGATTGCGCCGCCGCTTCGATATAGCCGTCGACGGCGAAGATCAAATCGCCCTCCGCCGCCGTCGATATATTGCCGAGATTGCTCACCGACACCGACGCATCCGATTGAGATACCGTGCCGTTGACCAGTGCCGCGATTTCCGATAAATGTTTTTCCATTCAAAATGCCTTCAATCACTGCAATTTTTTGACGAGATCTTCCGTCACGTCAATGCCGCCCGTGAAGATCATCTTCTGTTCTTCCGAACTTTCGATAATGATCTCAAGCGATTTTTCTTTCGACACAGCTTCCGCCGCCGCATTCATTTTTTGTGTGTATTGAGTAAAATATGCCTGTTGCAAGCCCATCAGTTTGCGCTGAACATCCGCCTGCACTTTTTGAATTTCTTCATCCGTCAAATCCTCGCGCCCCGACAATGACGCTTCCGCTTCTGTCTGTATTTCCTGCACTTTCGCGTCGCCTTCGTCGAGAATTGCCTTGATTTGCGGCGTCTCCATCAATTTCGAGTAATCGGCATAACCGACATTCAACTCGCCGCAACCGCTTATCAGCAGTGTCGACGCCAACAATGCCGCCGCCATAATTCCTTTCTTCAATTCAACAACTCCTTAATCGTTCGAGCCGAACAGAGTCTTGCGCGTTTTGAGATTTTTGACGAGCTCATCCGTCAGATCGGATGCCGTCGACGAAGTAAAGATCGCCGCGCCGTTTTTCGACGCCGGAAACAGATCAATCCAAAGCCCGTCGTCAAATGAATACGGATAAAATTTTTCGTCTTCGTCGATGTCTCGCCGAAGCAAAATCACTTCAAGCCGATTGAGCACCGCAAGGCGCGCGACTTCGTCTTCGATCGCCTTAAGCAATTCCGCTTCCAATTCCCGGCGCAGCTCAATCACTTCCTGCAATTCCGCCGACAGATTTTGCTGAAGTTCGCGCCGCGCGGTTTTCGCACGTGCCTGCTCCATTATCGCGTTGTTCCGAGCTTGCGCCGCTGCCTGCTCCGCCGCCGCACGCGTTTTCACGCGCTCCATCGACTCCCGCGCTTGGGCACGAAGTTTTTCGACATCGTCTTTGATCGACTCTTCTGCATGCGTCGCGATTTCCGCAATCCATTGCTCCTCGAGCTTTTGCTGAATATCGCCGCGCTCCGATTGCAATTCTTCCAGCCGTGCCTCCAATGCGCGAATGTCTTCATCCGAAAGCCGCATCGTCTTCGCATTCTGCAATTTCAAACGAATATTCAATATCTCATTCAAAAATTGATTGTTGATATCATCGCGCTTTTGAATATACTCTGCTTCGGTCGATTTGCGATAATCTTCCGCCGCCTGCTTTTTGCGCCGCTCGATCTCCGCCGCCTCGCTGATGATCGTCTGCGCATTTTTCTGCCACACCGAATCATCAAACGGTTTCGACTCGACCACAGGCTCTTCAATTACGAGCGGGCGCATCGCGTTTTTCAATTCCAATCGCAAAAATTGCTCCCGCTCTTCAAGTTGCGACAATTTATCGCTGTCAAAATGCAATTCACTCAGCCGCTTCAGATCAATAAAACCGACGCCCCGGACGGGCTCAACCGTTTTCGTTTTCGCCGGCGCGGGCGGCGGTTCAGGCGGTTGATCGGAAATATATTCGTAACCGAGCACTCCGATTGCCGACGCCAATATGATTGCCGCGCTGATAGCTTTTTTCATACTTCTTAAAAAAATGGGGCACAAGACCCCGAGTACAGGCAACTGCTCGGTTTCTCATACCCCAACGCTGAATTATTTCTTGCCGAGTCTGCTGATGACATCCTGCGTGATATCCTGCCCGCCGTAAATGACCGCACTCTTCTCGACAACGACCTGCAGACCTTTGTTGTCCGCGACTTTTTTGATTGCCGCATCAATCGACTGCTCAATCGGCGAGGCGAGTTCCTGTTGCTTTTGACGGAGCCGTTCTTGGCTTTGTTGATAATAATCGGATTTCTCTTGATCGTTCATGCCGACGGATTTTTCTTCAAACTCGCGTTTGACATCGGCGATTGCCGTCTGCATTTGTTGCTCGACGTTTGACAAATCCGGATGTTGACTCATCACCTGCCGATAATCGATGACGCCGACCGTGCCGCCCGCCGCGCTCGCGACTCCCGTGCCGCTTTGCGTCAATGCGAGCGCGACCACGCTTCCGATGAACAACACCGCGATTATTATGCTGATGACTTTGACTTGTTTCTTTTCCAATTGGATCAAAATGAATTCCTCCTTTAATTTTAATCGATTATATCAGACTCGCTCGCGCAATGCAAACGAGTTATCAAAAAAAAATTGCCGCCGATTGCTCGGCGACTTTGAATTGCATTTCGATTCATTTGACGACGATGTTGACGAGTTTGTCGGGCACCGCGATCACTTTGACAATCGATTTGCCCGCCGTCAGCTCTTTCACTCGCGGTTGCGCGAGCGCAAATTTTTCAATCGCCGCCTTGTCGAGTCCGCGCGGCAGTGTCATGTGACCGCGAACCTTGCCGTTGAGTTGCAATACGATCTCGACATCGTCTTCGACGAGTGCCGCCGCGTCGAATTTCGGCCATTGCTCGGCATGAACACTGCCCTCGAAGAATTGGCTCCACAACTCCTCGGTAATGTGCGGCACGAACGGCGCAAGCAGTTTCAACAATGTCGAAACGACTTCGCGCGCGAGCCCGGCGTTGAGCGGTTTGTCTTGAAAGACATGCATTGCATTGACGAGCTCCATCAGCGAACTGATCGCCGTGTTGAACATGAACCGCTCGCCGACGTCCTCGGTGACTTTTTTGATCGTCCGATGCATTTCGCGACGAAGAGTCTTTTCTTCTTCCGAAAGCGCATCGAGCTCGTAAGTCGTTTCCTCGGAAAAATTCTCGCCGAAGAGATTGACGATGCGCCACACGCGATTCAAAAATCTGAACGAGCCCTCGACGCCTTGATCGCTCCAATCGAGATCGCGCTCGGGCGGTGCCGCGAATAATATAAACAGCCGCGCGGTATCGGCTCCGTACTTGTTGATGATCTCCTCCGGCGAAACGACATTGCCTTTCGACTTCGACATTTTTGCGCCGTCTTTGATCACCATGCCCTGACACAGCAAATTGGTAAACGGCTCGTCGAAATCGAGCAATCCGGCGTCGCGGAGCACCTTCGTAAAGAAGCGCGAGTAGAGCAAATGCAAAATCGCGTGCTCGATGCCGCCGATATATTGATCGACCGGCGACCAGTAATTGACTTTGTCGCGATCGAACGGCGCATGAGTGTTGTGCGGATCGGTATAGCGGAGATAATACCACGACGAGCAGATGAACGTATCCATGGTGTCGGTTTCGCGATGCGCGTGACCGCCGCACTTCGGGCATGTGCAATCGTTGAAAGACTTGCTTGTCGACAGCGGACTCAGCGCGCCCTGCTTGAACTCGACGTCGGTCGGGAGCAGTACCGGCAATTGATCTTCCGGCACGAGCACTTCGCCGCACTTATCGCAATAGATGATGGGGATCGGTGCGCCCCAATATCTCTGACGGGAGATGAGCCAATCGCGGAGGCGGTAATTGATTTTGCGGGAACCGACATTATTTTTCTCGAGCCAATCGATGACAGCCTTCTTGCCCTTGACGGAATCGGTGCCGGTGAA
>CALGGX010000050.1 GCA_937916025.1 uncultured Selenomonadales bacterium | reverse complement strand
CATTCGTCGCATCGCATGCAAGATGAAATCCGCCGATACCTTTGATCGCCGCAATGCCGCCTTCGGCAATCACGCGCCGCACTTCAGAAATTGCCGAGAGTCCGCGTTTGGAACTGTCGAGCAGAAATACTTCCGGACCGCAATCGTTACAACAGATCGGTTGCGCGTCAAATCTCCTCGACGACGGCTCGAAATACTCCCGCGCGCATCGATCGCACATCGGAAATTCAGACATTGCCGTGCGCTCGCGATCGTACGGCATTTGCTTCATGATCGTCAAACGCGGTCCGCAATCCGTGCAATTGATGAACGGGTGCAGGTATCGGCGATTGGAACGATCAAACAGTTCCGCGCGGCATTTTTGACAGATTGCAATGTCCGGCGAGACGAAGATCGCTCCGCGTTCATGTTTACTGTCGACGATCGAAAAGCCGTCGAAAAAAAGATCGGCGTCGCCGAGTTCGGAAACGTCGATCTTGATGATCACTGCTCGCGGCGGAGCTTCGTTTTGAATTGCGTCAATGAATTGATCGAGAGACTCGCGCGTGCCTTCGGCAATGATCTCGACGTACGCGCCTTTGTTTGAAACGGTGCCGCCGATCGAAAATCGCGAAGCGAGCCGCGCGGCGAACGGGCGAAAGCCCACGCCCTGAACGATGCCGTAAATTCTGAGCTTGCAAATCAAATTCAACTGCCGCCTCCCGATCGATAATTTTGAACAGAAAACTCCGCGCGGGATTTTTTAAACTTCATCGTCGACTTCAGTCAATTCTGCTTGCACCGACGGCGGTTCTTCCGGCTCTTTGCGCTCGACGGTTGCCAACGCCGCAACCTTGTCGTCCGTGCCCGTGCGCATGATCTTCACGCCTTGCGTATTGCGTCCGAAGACGGGAATGCTGTCGACGTCCGTCCGAATCACAACGCCTTCAGTCGTGATCAACAGCAATTCTTGATTCGGCTTGACGACTTTGATTCCGACCACGTCGCCGGTTTTCTCCGTCACCTTCAGATTAATGATGCCCTTGCCGCCGCGCGAAATCGTCCGATATTCCGAAGTCGGCGTGCGCTTGCCGTAGCCTTCCGCCGTCACCGTCAAAAGCGTTGCGTCTTTGTGCAGTTTATCCATTCCGATCACGACGTCGCCTTTCGACAGATTGATGCCGCGAACGCCGCGCGTTGCACGCCCCAGCGAACGAACTTCCTCTTCCGCAAACGCGATCATCTTGCCCTCGCGCGTGCCGAGCACAATGTATCGCTCGCCCTCGGTGAATTTCACGCCGATCAATTCATCGCCCTTGTCGAGTTTGATCGCAATCAAGCCCTTCTTCATCGACGTATTGAATTCCGACAGCTGCGTCTTTTTGACGACGCCCTTTTTCGTCGCCATGAACAAAAATCGTTTCGGATCGAAATGCTTGACATGAATGACGGCGGTGACGATCTCGTTCTTTTCGAGCTCGAGCAGGTTGACGAGATTGTTGCCTTTCGCCTGCCGATTGCTCTCGAAAATCTCGTACGCCTTGAGATGAAACACGCGCCCGCGATTGGTGAAAAACAAAATCGTATGATGCGTCGTCGTGATCAAAATGTGCTCGACAAAATCCGTTTCCTTCGTGCCCATGCCCGTGACGCCGCGCCCGCCGCGCTTCTGCGTGCGGTAGGTGGCCAGCGGGATGCGCTTGAC
>CALGGX010000049.1 GCA_937916025.1 uncultured Selenomonadales bacterium | reverse complement strand
CGATGGCGTCAAGCAGGGGCTGCACGGCCTTGTTCTTGAACGACGAGCCGCACAACACGGGGCAGATGCGAAGGTCAAGCGTAGCCTTGCGGATCTGGCCGATGAGTTCGGCTTCGGTGATGCTGTCGGGGTCTTCCATGTACTTCTCGAACAACTGTTCGTCGTCTTCGACGGCCCCTTCGATGAGGCGAGTGCGGTAGTCCGCCACCATGTCCTTCATGTCGTCGGGGATTTCGATCTCGTCGAAGACCGAGCCGTTGTCTTCTTCTTCCCAAGCGTACGCCTTGTTTCTCAGCAAGTCGACCACGCCGACGAAATCGTCTTCGGCGCCGATGGGCAGCTGGACGGCCACCGGGTTGGCATGAAGCCTTTCGCGGATTTGATCCATCACCTTAAAGAAATCGGCGCCTGCGCGGTCCATCTTGTTGACGTAGCAGATACGCGGGACGTTGTACTTGTTGGCTTGGTGCCACACGGTTTCCGACTGGGGTTCGACACCACCGACGGCGCAGAAGATGGCGATGGCGCCATCCAGCACGCGCAGCGAGCGTTCCACCTCAACGGTGAAGTCGACGTGGCCGGGCGTGTCGATGATGTTGATCTTGTAGGCCTCGTTATTGAGGTGCCAGAACACCGTGGTTGCAGCAGAGGTGATGGTGATGCCACGTTCTTGCTCCTGTACCATCCAATCCATGGTGGCGGCGCCGTCGTGGACTTCACCTATCTTATGGCTACGGCCAGTATAATAGAGGATACGCTCGGTCGTCGTCGTCTTGCCGGCGTCGATGTGCGCCATTATTCCGATGTTTCGAGTTTTTTCAAGTGAAAACTCTCTGGACACTGTTATTATCGCTCCTTATCTTCGACACGTTTTTATTTCGCCGCCCGTTCGTCGGCAACTTCAACCGCGCCGTCGAATTTACCAGCGATAATGCGCAAACGCCTTGTTCGCTTCAGCCATTTTATGAGTATCTTCTTTTTTCTTGATCGACGCACCGGTGTTGTTGGCCGCATCCATCAATTCGGCACTGAGTCGCGCGTCCATCGTCTTTTCGCTCCGAAGTCTGGCATAATTTACCAGCCAGCGGATTCCGAGAGTCATTCGACGTTCGGGGCGAACCTCGACCGGAACCTGATAGTTTGCGCCGCCGACCCGACGAGCGCGCACCTCCAGCACCGGCATCACGTTTCTCAACGCCGTTTCAAATGTTTCGAGCGGATCCTTTCCGGTCTTGTCGCGAACGATATCAAACGCGCCGTAAACGACTCGCTGCGCCACACTTTTTTTGCCCGACAACATGACTTTGTTGATGAACTTCGTCACTGTCTTTGAATTATAAACCGGATCCGGCAAGACATCTCGCTTCGGCACGGAACCTTTTCTTGGCATCCGACATACTCCCCCTTTCAAAAGCAATGCGTAATTCGTAATTCGTAATTAGGAGTTGGGAATTATTAGGAATTAGGAATTAAAAAACCGTTCTCCAATTATGCATTACGCATTACGCATTACGAATTATTTTTTCTTCGCTTTGGCTTTCTTGGCACCGTATTTTGAACGAGCCTGATTGCGATCCTGTACTCCGGCGGTATCGAGTGTACCGCGAATGATATGATAGCGAACACCCGGCAAATCCTTGACGCGCCCGCCGCGAATCAATACGACGCTGTGCTCTTGTAAATTGTGTCCGATCCCGGGAATGTATGCGGTGACTTCTATCGCGTTCGTCAAACGTACGCGCGCGACTTTGCGCAATGCCGAGTTCGGCTTTTTCGGAGTTGTCGTGTAAACGCGAGTGCAGACGCCGCGCTTTTGCGGGCATTCCTTCAACGCCGGAGCCGTCGACTTCTCAACCAAAACCTGTCTGCTCTTTCTGACCAATTGATTGATGGTTGGCATTCAGTGTTGACCTCCTTCCTTCGTTTCAAGACCGCAAAAAAGAATTTCGCGACCTATTTTTGAAAACGCCTAATGCTAACATCGATGTAAAATGCTGTCAATTCGCGCCAAATCAACCTCAAAACCTAACACGTTGCCTTGCGGATCGCGGGGCTTTCAAATGAAAGCGAGCCGAAATTCGGCGTTACAAAGACGGTTTTTTGCCCGACGAAGACCACAAATCCCGGGCGACTTCCGCTCGGTTTTTTCAACGCCCGGCATTTGACATAATCGACCGGAACGTTTGACGAGCCGCGCGCCTGCGAAAAATGCGCCGCGATTTTTGCCGCGTAAAGAAGTGTTTCCGAACTCGGCTCCGCGTTGCCGCATTTCAAAATCACATGCGAGCCCGGAATGTCTTTCGTGTGCAACCATATGTCATTCGGCGATGCCGATTGCCGTAACCGATCGTTTTGAATGTTGTTCTTTCCGATCAAAATTTCCGTGCCGTCCGGTGCCTGCAATTTCAACGGCGCGGATTTTTTTGAAGACGCCGCTCGTTTCGGATTCGGCTTGACGTATCCGCCGCCGGTGAGCTCCGCGCGGATCTCGTCGATGTCAGCAAGTGTCGTCGCCGTCGTAAGCGAGTGCTCGATCGTCTCGAGATACGCGATCTCTTCCGCGCATTTTTCAATCTGCTCTTCAATGTATTTCGCGCCGCGCTTCAACTTATCGTATTTCTTATACAACATTTGCACGTTTGATGCAACAGAAATTTTTCGATCGAGCGGAATTTTGATCGGCTCGCCGCTCTCGCTGTAGATGTTCGGAACTTCAACCGAGTCGTCCGCATGATCTTTGAATTGATATTGATACGTCAAGAGATTGTCGGCGAGAATTTTCCAATCGGCGGCGTTTTCGGACTCGGCAAGCTCGCGCCGGAGCACTTCGATTTTTTTCGTCGCCCGATGCAATTCGTTTCGGAGCAATCGATTGAAAACATCCTTATCCGGCGGCACGTAACTGCCGATCAATCGATCCGCCGTTTCCAACATCTCCGACATCGTTGCGAACGTCAATCGCCTGCCCGATGTTTGATGTTTCAGATCCAATGACGACATCGCAATCACTTTGTCGTTTTCGTCGACAATCAAAAGCGGCGTCGGCTCGATCGTCTTAAACTCCGTCAACAGTGTCGCGATATCCGTCGAGCGAAATGCCGCTTCCTTTGCCGTCAAAGGTCCGAAGCCCTGACAGACATTCATCAGTTGCTTGTCGAGACGCAGACTCGAATCGGATTTAATCCGCGCGGATATTTCCGAGATCGGAACGGCGAAAAGATCGAGTTTTCCTTGCGTCGGCGGCGGAATGTACGGTTGATTCGGCAAAACGGTTCTCACGCGACTCGAATTGCTTCCG
>CALGGX010000048.1 GCA_937916025.1 uncultured Selenomonadales bacterium | reverse complement strand
ATGATTTCGTCGCCCGGCGGAATGATGCCCAATTCCTCGCGCAATCTGCCGCTCGAGCCGCCGTCGTCGGCAACCGTTACGACTGCAGAAACGTTGCTCGTCGACGATTTGATCCCGCGAAGCAACACGCTCAATCCATGCCCGCCGCCGATCACCGTGACTGCCGGACCGCGTCCGAGTTTGCGTTTTTCGTAAATCAGATCGATCAGTCGATCGGAAGTTTCGGGAAACAACACGACGATGATCGAGCGAATGATCTGCCGCGTGGCAAACATCATCATCGACAAGCCGACCACGACGATCGCCACGCCGCTCAGTGTCGTTATCATATAATTATAGCCGCCGGTTGACAAGTAAACGAAGCGGAAAATTTCCTCCTCGATGCGGTCGAGATACTTGTAATTGAAGACGAGCGCGAGCCCCAGACTTATCAAAAGCACGCCGATTGCAAACAACAACAGCCAGCGTTTGAGTTTCATGCCCGGGTGGAGCCACTTCAAAAGGTGCAACATGCGATCACTCCTTCGAGAGCCCCGTCTCCCACACGTCGTTTTTCATCAGATCGCGATGCTCGAGATTGACCGCATAACCGCGCTTGCTCAAAAAATCGAAAATGTATTTTGCAATGAAAACCGAGCGATGCATTCCGCCGGTGCAGCCGATTGCGATCACGAGTTGACTTTTGCCTTCCTTGACGTATTGCGGCACGAGGAAGTCGATCATCGAGTCGAGTCGCTTCTCGAATTCCTGCGTCACGGATTTCGACTCAATGTATTCGGCGACTTCCGGCACGGCTCCCGACTTGTGTTTCAACGCTTCGATGTAGAAAGGATTCGGCAAAAATCGGACGTCGAGAACTATATCGGCGTCGAGCGGCATTCCGAACTTAAAGCCGAACGAGAGCACGGTGATGTTCATTCGATCGCCCTCGTTACTGCTGAAGAGTTTCAATATCTTCTCTTTGAGTTCCGCGCGGACGAGATTTGAAGTGTCGATGATGTAAGTCGCCTTGCTTCTGATCGGCTCGAGTTTTGCGCGTTCTTTGGCAATGCCTTCCGAAATGCGAGACGACGGAGCCATGGGATGTCGACGGCGCGTCTCTTTGTATCGCCGAATGATCGCCTCGTCGCTCGCGTCCATAAAGAGAACTTCGTAAGCCTGATCGTCTTTATCCATGTTTTCGAGCACATGCGCGAGCGTATCGAAAAAATCTCTGCTCCGGGTGTCGACGACGAGCACGACGCGTTTGACATGTCCGCCGACGTGATTGCAAAGCTCGACGAATTTCGGAATGAACACGGGCGGAAGATTATCGACACAAAAATATCCGAGGTCTTCCAAAAAACGACAGGCTTGCGTTTTGCCGCTGCCGGACATGCCGGTGACGATCACCAGACGCGGTTGCTCGTTGTCGGATTGATCGAGATTTTTTGAAGCGGC
>CALGGX010000047.1 GCA_937916025.1 uncultured Selenomonadales bacterium | reverse complement strand
AGGCGTCTGCAGTCATCGACGTTTGCAATGCGCGCGATCAATATTTCGAGGAGACGGGCATCTACATTCCGGTCTGTTCCGACGGCGGCATCGTGCATGATTATCACATGTTGCTCGCGTTGGCAATGGGCGCGGATTTTTTAATGCTCGGAAGATACTTCTCTCGCTTCGACGAAAGTCCCTCCGACAAAATTCGCATCAACGGCACGTATTACAAAGAGTATTGGGGCGAAGGTTCCAATCGCGCTCGCAATTGGCAACGTTACGATCTCGGCGGCGATAAGAAACTCTCGTTCGAGGAAGGCGTCGACTCTTACGTGCCTTATGCCGGTGCTTTGAAAGACAATCTCAACGTCACGTTGACGAAGATCAGATCGTCGATGTGCAATTGCGGCGCGTTGACTTTGCCGGAACTTCGCAAGAAAGCGCGCATCACTCTCGTGTCGGAGACGAGCATCGTCGAGGGCGGCAGTCACGACGTCATTCTCCGCGAAAAATTCTCGCGCTGATCGATTATGAATGAGCAGGAATTTGTCGAGCGCGTGCAATCGATTGGCGGCAAAGTGTACCTCGTCGGCGGCGCGGTTCGAGATCAATTGCGCGGCGTCGAGCCGAAAGATCGGGATTATTGCATCACCGGCGTCACCGAAGAACGGTTTCTCGAAATGTTTCCGAAGTCGAAAAAAGTCGGCATTTCATTCCCCGTATTTCTGCTCCGAATCGACGGGCAAAAGTGCGAGGTTGCATTCGCGCGTCGAGAAAAAAAATCCGGCAGCGGATATCGCGGCTTCACGGTGATTTTCGATCCGAGCGTTTCGATTGAAGAAGATTTATTCCGGCGCGACACGACGATCAATGCAATCGCAATCGAACTTCCGCGCGGTCGATTGATTGATCCGTTCGGCGGCGCGGCTGATATTTCGGCAAAAAAAATCCGCGCGGTCAGCCGACACTTTGTCGAAGATCCGGTGCGGGCACTTCGAGCGGCACGACAGGCGGCGGAATTCCGGTTCGAGATCACGCCCGAGACTTTGATTGCGATGAATGAGTGCGGCAGGGAATTGGCGAGCGAACCCGGCGATCGAATTGTCGGCGAACTCCAACGCGCACTGTCGACGGAAAAACCGTCAATTTTTTTCCGAGTACTCGAACGCGCGCGCCTGCTTGAGATCATTTTTCCGGAACTGCATCGATTGATCGGCAAGACGCAACCGGCGACGTATCATCCCGAGGGCGATTGTTTCGAGCACGCAATGAAAATTGTCGACGACGTTTCTGCAATGACCGAAGAGCCGATGACGCGATTTTGCGCACTGGTACATGATCTCGGCAAAGGCACAACGCCGTCGGAAATGTTGCCGCATCATTACGGACATGATAAGCGCGGGCTCGAAGTGCTCGACGAATGGAACGCGCGAACGACATTGCCGAGAGATTGGCTCAAAGCCGCGCGGCTCGTCATTTCGGAACATATGCGCGCGGCGGTGATCGAGCAGCCGAAAAAAATCGTCGAATTGCTGATGAAAGTACACGCGTCGAATGTACCGATCGCCGAGTTCAAAAAAATTATCCGCGCGGATAATCGAGGCGTGTTGCCGTTTTATCTCGAGCACGCGGAAGAATTGATCGCAAGATTTTTGACGATCGGCGGCAGAAATTGCCCGCCGGAATTCGTCGGGGAAGAAGTCGGCAATTGGATCAGAAATGAGCGCATAAAGATACTGTCTGACTTCAAACATGAGGAGGGCTTTTGATGAACAGTTTCGTGCTTCCGTACAAAGGCGTGATGCCGCGAATTGCGAGCGGAGTATTTGTCGCGCCGACGGGCTCGGTGATCGGTGACGTGGTGATCGGAAACGGCTCCAGCGTGTGGTTCGGAACGACGGTGCGCGGCGATTTTCAACCGGTTCGCATCGGCTGTTTCACAAACATGCAGGATAACACGACCATTCATGTCATGGGCGACGTGCCGACCGAGATCGGAAATTACGTCACCATCGGTCATAACTGCATCGTGCACTGTCGTCGAATCGGAAACAACACGCTGATTGGCATGGGCTCAATCATTCTCGGCTATACCGAAATCGGCGATAACTGCATTATCGGCGCGGGTACTCTGTTGACGCAACACAAAAAAATTCCGAACAACTGTTTGGTATACGGCAATCCGGCAAAGATCATTCGCGCCATTCGCGACGACGAGATTGAAGCTCTCCGAGCCTCGGCCATGCATTATTTCGATTGCGCGCGTTCTTACGCCGCCGAGTTTAAAAATATTCCGCTCAACAAGGAGTAATTGAAATTGGAAAAGACATTGATATTGATTAAGCCGGACGCATTCGCGGACGGACACACCGGCGATATTCTCAAAATTTACGAAGACGCGGGCTTTAAAATCGTCGCGCTGAAGTTGATGAAAATGACGCGCGAAATTGCGGCGAAACATTACGTCGAGCACATCGGACGTCCGTATTATGAAGGATTGGTCGAGTTCATGACTTCGGCTCCGCTGGTCGCGCTCGTACTCGAAGGCGAGAATGTGATCAAGCGCGTGCGCGAGATCAACGGCGCAACCAATCCCGTCAACGCGGCAGAGGGAACGATCAGAAAACTCTATGCGCGCGACGGGAGCAAAAATGCCGTGCATGCTTCGGACAGTCCGACAAGTGCCGCGCGAGAGATCGCGATCTTCTTCAGCGAGCTCGAGCAGTTCGGAGGCGATTGAATATGTCGAGAAGCGAAGAGGCGGTTGCATTGCAAGGCGGCGGATATAATTGCGCGCAATCGGTTGCATGCGTTTTCGCCGATGAAGTCGGAGTGTCGAAAGAATTTTTGTTCCGCGCGAATGAAGGTTTCGGAGGCGGCGCGGGCACGGGCGAAGGAATTTGCGGCGCGTTGTCGGCGGCAATCATGATTGCGGGGCTCAAAAACAGTTCCGCCGATCTCGAAAATCCGACTTCCAAGGGCTCGACGATGAAACTCTCGCGGCAGTTGATGTCGACATTCAAAAACGATGTCGGCTCGATCATCTGCAGAGAGATCAAAGGCGCGGGCACGGGAAAAGTGTTGATGGCATGTCCGGATTGCGTTCGCAAGGGCGTCGAATTGACTGAAAAGATCGTATTGCGGGAGGCGGGAGCATGAAGATTTACACGAAGACGGGCGACGGCGGCTTGACGAGTCTCTATACCGGCGAGCGCGTCGAGAAAAATTCCTTCCGAGTCAACGCGTACGGCGCGGTCGACGAGGCGAATTCGGCTCTTGCAATGGCGCGGGCTTTTGCAAAAAATCCGATCGTCAGGGAGCGGATCTTCAACTTGCAGAAGATACTGCCGCTGTTGATGGCAGATTTGGCGAGCGTCAATCAACCGGCGATGATCACCGCCGAGCATGTTTCGGCACTCGAAGCAGACATGGACGAGATTGATAAAGTGCTTCCGCCGTTGAAACAATTCATCATTCCGGGCGATACTCAATCGGGCGCGATGCTCGACATGGCACGAACGATTACGCGCCGCGCGGAACGCGCGTTTTACACTCTCGCGAAGTTCGAGCCGGTGCACGAGATCGATCGCGTATTTCTCAATCGAATGTCGGATTACTGCTTCATGCTGATGCGGCTTGAAGAAAAGAAAGAAGACTGACGCTCAACAGTAGTTCGGATTATCAACGCAAAACGGCGGTTCGGATTTGTCGACGCAAAACAGTAGTTCGGATTGGCAATGCGGCAGTATTGTCAATCCGCATTCTCCTTTCAGCGAATTGAAATGCGCAAGTATTCTTCGAGCATATCCGTTGCCGTCATATACCCTTTCGCATTCGCTTTTCCGGTTCCGATCACGTCGAGCACGCCGTAATAGATCGCCGTTTCGATGCTGCCGGGGATCAAATTCTCCCAGTTCTTGTAATCATACGCGCGCTCCGAGATCGTGTTTTGCGGTCGACCCACCCCCTCGAGCTCGCATAAAAATTGTATCTGCCTCTTTTGCGGTCGAATGTAATAGTGCTCGAGAAAATATTTTTTCGACATCAAAACTCGCGCATCGATTGCATTATACGCCATGCCCTTTTCAGCCGCATACTCGAGCTCGTCACTCGCCTGCTCGTTGACATAATCATACAAATCACTCGGCATGTCCGAAGAAGACGCGTTCGATCTTTCGAGCATCCGAACCCACACGTCCGCCATATACTCCGTTTTCGAGTACGGCATGAGATTCCATTGCACGGTCGAACTGTCCAAGTAATAATCAAACGAGTCGTCGCTCGCCAATTTGAAAAAGCGCGGCTTGATTTTTTTTGCCTTCTTTTTCTTGGCAGGCTTCTGCTTTTCGACTGCAGGTTCTTCAATCGGCGTTGCGGTTGAACTTCGATTGTCTCGCCTCGGCAGATTTTCATAACGTTTGAAAGGATCTTCATACGGCTCTTCAATCAACGGATTTTCAATTTGCGGTTCTTCAATCGGCGTCGGCTCGCTGTCGACGAGATCATCATTGAGCGGAGCGATCGGAGTTTTAACAGCCGGTATTTCAACCGAAGTTTCAGTTTTCGGAGTTTCAACCTTCGGAGTTTCGCTCGGCGTTTCTGCCTTCGGCAAATTAACGTCAGGCACTTCAATTGTCGGAGATTCGACAGGCGGCGGATTGTCGTCCGGCTCATCCAAATTCAGATCATCAAAGCGCAATATTCTGCCGATATCAATATCGTCATCATCATCAGGCAATTCTTCCGTAATCGGCTCTTCGACGATCTCTTTCGGCGGCTCCGAAACCGCTTCCGCCGTCGACGGTTCAATCGGCTGCCCTTCAAAATCCTCGCCGTAAACGACAACTTCTTCATCGGCGGCGAGCACTGCCGGATTTGCAAAAATCATCGACAACAACGTTGCTCCGACTGCCATTGTTCGTTTCAAAATCATTCACCTCGCAATTATTCTTCCGCAATATCCTTGACGAACTCGACAACGTCCATTGCAAGCGACACCTGTTCGAGCAGATGTTTCGGCATGCGGCGTTCGCCCGTCAACAGCGAATTACTCAGCGGCTTGCGCTCCGGAATGCCCGGGCGTCTCGGAAAATGGATCGGCGTCGACGCAATTTTTTCGATCTCGACAATCGAGCGCGCATCGCCGTTCGGCAACGTAAGCTCTGTCGTGCCATGCAATTTGCCGCCGAGAATTTTGATCGCCGCCTTCGCTTCGACGAGTTCCAATTCGACATTCGCGCCCTTGAATGCAATGAACGAGCCGCCTTTCGACACGAACGGCAGGCAATACTCCGTCAACACATTGACTTTCGAAACGCCTCGCGCCACCGCCATGTCAAACGACTCGCGCAAATCCGAATGCGCCGCTTCCTCCGCGCGCGCGTGAATGCAATCGACGTCTTCCAGTCCGAGTTCTTCAATCACCGAGCGAAGAAATTCAACGCGTTTGTTCAGCGAATCGAGCAAGGTCAATCGGATCGACGGGCAAAAGATTTTCAGCGGAATGCCCGGGAAGCCCGCGCCCGTGCCGACATCGATCACGCGTTTGTTTTCGAGATTTACGTCCGCGCGGACGAGCGACAACGAGTCGATGATGTGTTTGATTGCAAAATCATTCGGCTCGACAATCGCCGTCAAGTTCATTTTCTGATTCCGGTCGAGCGTCAATTGAAAAAAGCGATCGAATTGGTTGAGCTGTTGAGTGCTCAACTCGAGCTCGAAATTTTCAGCCGCCGTCGAAAGGTCGCCGAGAAACATTTTTATCATCTCCGTTTTCGCCGATTATACCACAATCGATCGCAAAAAAAAAAATTTCTTCGCCGAGATCAATTCATTGCTTTTGAAAGGCGCGGTGCTATAATTGTTTCAATCAAAGGAGATGGGAAGATTAATGGGCAGCATCAAGACGAAGTTTCTGATAGTGTTATTGCCGCTGTTTTTGATCAGTTTCGCGGCGTTTTCGATAATAAGCTATCGACTGTGCAATTCCGCATTGATCGAAGACGCCGATGAAAATGCGCGCGCAATCGGTCAGCAGGCAGCGTTGTCTCTCGAAAAATATATCAACGACAAGTCGATTCGGATGGAAGCGTTATCGATTAATCCGGCGATTGTCGACGGAGATCACGCGGCGAAACTCCTCGCATTGCAGGCGGCGAAAAATCAATCGGCGGACTTGGCAATGACCGCGTTCATCGATACGACCGGCAAGGGCTTCAGCCACAAAGACGAGGCGGTTGATCGAAGCAGTCGCGATTATTTCAAGCAAGTGATGAGCACCGGCGAGCCGTGCATGACGGGAACGATGATCTCCGGCACGACCAATCAATTGATCACGCTCTTCGCATATCCGGTGAAATCAAACGGCGCGCTGACGGGGTTGATTTACGGCACGGTCAATCTCGGCACGCTTTCGGATATCGTCGGCGCATTTAAATTCATGGGGACGGGCTATGTTTACATCGTCGACGAAGACGGACTCTGCATCGGCTATAAACAACAGCCGGATTATGTCGGCAAAGTGAATTTGACGAAGCCGGACGGTAACATCAAATTGGATCAAAGATTAATCGACGGTTTCAACGAGGCGATTCAATCGGATCAACAGTGCTCGGAATATTACACGACGCCGGAAGGGATCGATTCAAAAGCGGTCTTCACGCCCGTGCATTTGGAAGGACGGCGTTGGGTTGCAATGTCAACCGCACCGCTCGCCGAGATCGAAGAAACATCAACCACGCTGTTGAAAATTTTGATCGGAATGTCGATCGTGACGTTGTTGATTGCGGTGGCAGTCATCAGCGCGATCATCAATCGCTTCGTCAATCGCCGATTGCTCGAGCCGATTCGGCAATTGAGTGAAGAGTGCTCGAGAATAAACGACGGCGATTTAACTCATGAGTTGACGAACTCGAATGCCGCTGACGAGATCGGCTCGCTGACGATCGGTTTTGAAAAAATGCGGCAGACGATGCAACGGCTGATCGAAAACATTCGGAACGATTCGGATGAAGTGTCATCGGCAAGCGAGTTACTGACAAATTCCGTCCACCAATCGGCGGACGCGGCGGCGCAAGTTTCGACGGCAGTCAACGAGATCGCGGCGGGCATTTCAAATCAGAGCCGCGCGGCGGAAGATACAAATCAAAAAGCCGGCAACATTTCCGAAACTGCCGACAACATCAACGAAAAGACGAATGCGATTGCCGCAGTCGCGCACATGACGGTTCAGACGGTCGAAGACGGGCGTGCGTCGATACGCAACGTCGTCGAGCACATGGAAAATATTTCCAAGGCAATGGAAACGATTCAGGCGTCAACGGATCAACTCGCGACGAGTTCTGAAGAAATTGACAAGATTGTCGGGATTATCGCGGCGATTGCAAACCAGACGAATTTGCTCGCGCTGAATGCGGCAATCGAGTCGGCGCGCGCGGGAGAAGCCGGCAAAGGATTTGCGGTTGTGGCACAGGAAGTCAAGAAACTGGCCGAAGAAACCGAAACATCGTCAAAAAAAATAGCCGAGCAGGTTTCGCTCAACAATAATGTGATGGAGCATGCGATCTCGGCAAGTCATGAAGGCACCGAGAGCGTCAAGATCGGAATGGAAACGGTTAAGTCGACGGACGCATTGTTCGAGGACATTTTGATTTCGATACAGACCTTGGCGAGTGAAGTCGATGCGGTTGCGAAGCATATCACCGACATGGCTGAAAACGCGCAGGGAATGCGCTCGGCAATGCAATCGGTTCAGGATATAAGCGCGAAAAACTCGGACGAAGTTCAGATCATTTCCGGCGCGACTCAAGAACAATCGGCGACGATGGACGAGATTGCGGAAGAAAGTCGGAATTTGGCAAGGCTCGCTTCGGAATTGCATGCCACGGTCGACAAGTTTAAGATCAGATGATGCCGATTTTGACGAGATAAGTGTAAATGCCGCTCTCTTCATTTGAGTCGGTGATCGCGGCGACACGCTTTTTGATCGGTTCCGGCGCATTCGACATTGCAACGCCGTGCCCGACATATTCAAACATCTCAATGTCGTTGTAATTATCGCCGAAGCCGATCGCCTCGTCCGGCGAAATTCCGAAATGCCGAAGCATGACTTCGATGCCCGTCGCCTTCGACACGCTTCGATCCATGATCTCGAGCAACGTCGGATGCGAGCGCACAACATTCAGCTCCGGAAATTGCCGCCCGAGCTCCGCTTCCATTCGCTCGCAATCCGGCGGCTCGCTCATCACGAGAATTTTGTTCGGCAGAATGTTCGCTTTGAGCAGTTCGTCAAAATCGGCGGCTTCGGACGCGGCACTCGTAATATCCTCTTCACGCTTGACGCGCCAATCGGAAGTGTCGCGAACAAACCAACGACGTCCGGCGTAATAATTGATCGTGACTTGCGGAAAATCCCGATCGATTGCGGCAATGACCGATCGAGCCGAATTCGGATCAATTGTCGACGGTTGCGAAGAAATTGCAAGAGGACATCGTCGACGTTTTGAAACAAATGCCGGGCGCGCGAATATCGATCGCCGTTTCGATTGATTGTCGGGCGGAAGACGGCATTGATGAAGAAACTCAAGAGGCACTTAACTTCAATTGCGGGCAGTCGAAATTCGGCAAAGCAAGTTTCGGCGATTGAATCGGGAGATGATTGTTTGACGAAAGAAACTTACAACGTGACGGGAATGAGTTGCTCGGCGTGCTCGGCGCGCGTCGAGAAGGCGGTCGCCAAAATTGTCGGTGCCGAAAACGTAAGCGTCAATCTGTTGACGAATTCGATGCAGGTCAAATACGACGATGCGGCAGTTTCGAGCGGCGAGATAATTCGCGCGGTCGTCGACGCCGGTTACGGTGCCGCGCTCAAAAATCCGCCGAAGTCGGCGCAATCGAAAACGACAATTCTGCCGCCGAAGCTCGAAGACGAAACGGAAAACATGCGTCGGCGATTGACATGGTCGATCGCGTTTTTGCTTCCGACGGTTTACATCTCGATGCACGCGATGTTGAGCTTGCCGACGCCGCGCGGTTTTGCCGAGCTTTTCGACGGAATTGAAAACGCGGTTACATTCGCCTTTGCGCAATTTCTGTTGATCCTGCCGATCATGTATCTCAATCGGAAATATTACATCAACGGCTTTCGGAATTTGTTTCG
>CALGGX010000046.1 GCA_937916025.1 uncultured Selenomonadales bacterium | reverse complement strand
TGACAACGGCTGAAGACGGAGCGCGCGCAATGGAAAACGGCGCAACCGAATTTATCAGACGCCCTTACAATGAGATCGTCGCGCGGCAACGCGTCCGCAATGCCGTAAAGAATTTTGAAAACGAAAGGAACCTCGCGCAAGCGCAGTTAGAACAACAATTGTCGTCGACGAATGCTCGCGTCGAAAGAGATTTTCTGACGGGACTTTACACGCGCGAAGCATTTTACAAGCATGCTTCGGAGCTGATGAAAAGCAACCTCGATCGAAAATATTTCATCATCTATTTCGACATCAGTTGTTTCAAGGCAATCAACGATCTGTTTCACATCGAAACGGGCAATTTGATTTTGCAAACGGCGGCGAATTACTTTTTGCGAAAAATCTCGCCGGATGTCGGCTTGATCGGACGCATGGAAGCGGATCACTTCATCGTCTGCATTCCGCAAGACGCGATCAACATCGGGCGATTGATTGACGGGCTGGACAACGCGATTCAATCTCTCGACATCAGCCACAACATTTCGTTTTACGCCGGCGTGTATCCTGTCAACAATGTCGAGCTTCCGATCGATCAGATGTGCGATCGCGCAAATATGGCATTAAGAAAAGTCAAGGGCAATTACATGAACCGGTACGCGTATTACGACGACGGCATGCGCGAATTGATGTTGCAGGATCAAATGATCGTGCGCGACATGGAGTCGGCTTTGCGCGAAAACCAGTTCACGATTTTTTTGCAACCGGTGTACAACGTCAAAGAAGACAGCATCGAGAGCGCGGAGGCGTTGATACGTTGGTTTCATCCCGTCAACGGAATGGTGTCGCCGGGCAAATTCATTCCCGTCTTCGAGCGCAACGGCTTCATTGTCAAGACCGATCGGTTTGTGTGGGAGTCGGTTTGCAAATTCATCAGACAGCATCGCGAGGAGACGGGCAATGTTATTCCGGTTTCGGTGAACGTTTCGCGGCTGAATTTCTACAATCTCGATCTGTTGGAATTTCTGCTCGCGCTGTTGGAAAAATACGATCTGGAGTCGTGGATGCTGAAGTTGGAGATCACCGAGAGTGCATATACCGACAATCCGCATCAACTGATGTCGATCGTGCGGGCGTTTCGCGAAGAAGGCTTTCCGGTTCTCATGGACGACTTCGGAAGCGGCTACTCATCGCTTAACATGCTCAAAAATCTGCCGGTTGACGTCTTGAAAGTCGACATGGCGTTTGTGAGGGAATTGGAAGAATCGGAGCGCGCGTATATGATCTTGAAATTCATCATGATGTTGGCGCACGATCTCGGGATGGACGTGATCGTCGAGGGCGTCGAGACGAAAAAACAATTGGATTACTTGACGAGTCTCGGCGCGGATAAAATTCAGGGCTATTACTTCTCGCGTCCGTTGCCGGTTCCGGATTTCAACAAACTGGTCGCGGAACGCAACAATAAAACATAAGGAGAGTTGTAATGAGTGAGCAGAAATATCGCGATTCGCTTTTCCGAAATTATTTCAGCGAAAAGGAACATTTGTTGTCGTTGGTGAATGCGTTGTTGGGAACGGACGTTGCCGATACCGATGAGATTGAAATCAACACCATCGACGGTGCGTTTTCGACCGATATCAGAAATGATGTATCGTGCATTTTCCGCAATCGCTTTTTGGTTTTGATCGAACAACAGAGTATGCCGAATAATAACATGCCGGCGCGGATGTTGTTTTATCTCACCGAATTGATGAGAAAATACGCCGATATGATTGATTTTCACCACCACAAACTGATTGAATTTCCGGAGCCGGAATTTTTCGTACTGTACAACGGACAGAGATCGGGCGGCAAGCGATCGGAGATGCGTTTATCGGAGGCATTTCATAACAGCAAAAACATCGAGCTGGTCGTGAAATTTATCGACGTTCGCGAAGGTCATAATGTTGAGCTGATTAAGCAGAGCAAACATCTGGCAAATTACTGCGCATTCGTCAATCGTGTGATGCACAACAGGAAATGCGGCATGCAATTGAGCGCGGCGATTCAGGAAGCTCAAAATTACTGCATCGAACATGATTTTATGGCAGAATATCTCCGTAAGCATTACTGGGAGGTGGCAAAGATGTACATCATCGAATATGATCGTGAAGCGGCGGTTGCAGACGCGCGCGAATTGGGCTATGAAGAAGGGCGCGAGGCAGGGCGCGAGAAAGGTCGCGAGCAGGAGCGATTTGCAATGGTCGAAAGGCTGCTTAAAGCGGGCATGTCGATCGAATTCATCGCGAATGTAACCGAATTGAGTGAAGCGCAAATTCGAGAGGCGAGCAACAAAAACATTCAATGAGTTTTTTATCAAAATCTGTATCATATCGATAGGGAGGAATGATTAAATGCCGGCAATCAAAAAAGAGTCATTCGGCAAACTCAAAAACGGCGAAGAGGCGCACATCTTCACGCTTCGCAACAACAAAGGCAATGAAGTCAAAGTGACGGACTTCGGCGCGCGAATTGTGTCGTGGCGTTTCCGCAACGCCGCCTTCGAGAACAAATTCGTGCTGGTCGGGCATAAATCCGTTGCCGAATACGAGTCCGACGACAAAGACCTCGGCGTGGTGTTCGTCGACGGCAAATCGCATCTTGCCGACAAGATTTGGAACGCCGAGCAGACGCTCGAAGGCGTCAAGTTCTCCATCGACGAGGGCGGAAAAAAGATCAGCGTCATTTACAGCGTCTCGAATGACAACGAGTTGAGTATCAAATACGAAGCTCACGGCGATGTTGACGACGTTTCGACGCGCGTGGTATTCAGCGGCGATGCGCTTTCTGCTCCGGACTTCAAAGTCTTTTCAAACGACTTCAAATCGATTGACGACGGCAAATGGGCGTTGATCGATCGTCCGGCGGAAGTGGAAATGGAACTCGGCGAATTCGGCTTTGATATCGGTTGCCCGATCGATTATCTCGACGGCGGTTTGAAGAACGGCGCGGATATTTTCTCCGCCGCCGAAAAACTTCTGCTCAAGATGTACGCGACGCAAGACAACGTCCATGTCGAGAAACTTCCCGACGGCTTTGCAATCAAGACGAGCGGCTCGAAAAAGACCGATGACGGCGTGATCAAATCGCAAACCGTCTACGTCATGAAAAATCGTAAGGAATAAACATGCATCAACATCCGAAAACGGGATATACGACGGGAGCGTGCGCGGCGGCGGCAGTCAAAGCCTCGCTCCTTTTTCTTTTCGACAATCGCCGGGTCGACTCGGTTGAATTGACGGCACTCGACGGCACGCCGCTCACAATTCCGATCAAAAATATCCGGCGACTCGACGATGAAACAATCCGCGCGGAAGTCGTCAAATTCAGCGGCGACGATCCCGATATCACCGACGGCGTATCGATCTTTACAACCGTTCGTTTGATTGAAGGCGGCGAGATCAAATTCATCGGAGGCGAGGGCATCGGGCGTGTGACGAAGCCCGGCTTGCAATTGCCGATCGGCGAGCCCGCGATCAATCCCGGACCGCGTCAATTGATCCGAAATGTCGTCGACGAATTCAAGCGCGGACTCGGCATCGAAGTGACGATCGAAATTCCGAACGGCGTTGAAC
>CALGGX010000045.1 GCA_937916025.1 uncultured Selenomonadales bacterium | reverse complement strand
AACTGCGCTTTGAAGGCGTTGATACCTTTGACGCGCATGATCAACAGATTGAAGCCGTCTTTCGTGATGTAGAACATGTCGCGTTTGCGATTGCCGACGTCGACGTACTTACTCTGAATGAAGTAATTCTGGATAAGCCGAGAAGTCGGCGTATCTTGATTTGACGCGGTTTTGCGGAAGTCGTCGGCGATATCGCGAACAGTATCGAGAATGTGTTTATGTTGGCGTTCGAGGTAGTCGGCGACTTTACGACTGTCGGTGACGGGGACGGCGATTCCATCCGCCAGATACACCGCTCGCGTGATGTCGGTCATTGCGTTTCACTCTCCTTAATATTGATAAAACGTAAGTTATTGGGCAAAAAAAATTCGCATGATGTCTTCAGACTTGAGATTGAGTATGACAGCAATCCGTTCGATCTCGTTTCGATAGAAGTCGCTGACGCCGTTCATTTTTCGATAAAGCGAAGCGACATCAATCTGCAAAGCCTGTGCGACGGTCTCCAGCTTGATCTCGCGCCGCACCAGTTCCGCACGAAATTCGTTCTTCTTAAACATTATATCACCTGCCTTTACTTGCGTTTACGCAAATTGTATATAACTAATTGCGTTTTGTCAACTACTTTTTGCAAGATACTAAGAATTAAACATTAAAAAGTGTTGCAAAATCGCAAAAAATCAAGTAAAATATGCAAAAATGCAAAAAAAGCGGAGGTGAAAAAAGATGTCTGCAAACAATATCTCTCGGAAGATTTACGAAAGACGCACGGAATTAGGCATCACACAACGCGAAATTGCTAATCACGTCGGCGTCACGGAAGCCACTGTTTCGCGTTGGGAATCAGGCGACATCAATAATATGCGCCGCAACCGAATCGAGAAGCTGGCGGAAATACTTCGCGTCTCTCCGCTCTACATAATGGGCATTGAGCCGTATCCCGATGCCAAATCTCGCGAGCAAACTCAATTTACTACCGATCAACTTGAAATTGTCGATGCCTACAATAATCTGAATGACACGGGAAAGCGCGCGCTCGTCACCGTGCTTGCCGCTTTGAAAAATACATATCCAAAAACGCAACTTGCCGCCGCTTTGTAATACCGATATTGATCTATCAGAAATTGGAAATACCGGACGAATAAAGCAACCGGAGGCGATCGGCTGAATTGCAATAAAAAACGCCGCACTCGGCGGCTGGAGTTG
>CALGGX010000044.1 GCA_937916025.1 uncultured Selenomonadales bacterium | reverse complement strand
CGTGCTGTCGGAAGAATGCATCGCGCATCCGAATTACAAAAATCTGGTATTGAAGGCAAAAGATCGTTCGACGGTCGTCACCGGACGTACGCTCGGACATCCCGCGCGCGTGATTGCAAACAAATTGACTCGGACGTATCTCGAAATGGAAGCAAACGGCGCATCGCCGGAAGAGCTCGAGCAATTGGGCGTCGGCAGTTTGCACAAAGCAACGCATCTCGGCGACGTCGAAAACGGCTCGGTCATGATCGGGCAGATATCCGGTTTGCTCGACGACATCAAGCCCGTCAAACAGATCATTGAAGATATGGTCAACGGCTTGGCAAAAGTCGTCGCGGACGTTCAACAAAAGTTCTGATCAGACGGAGGCGATTTTTTTTGCGGAAGACGGCGTTCATTTTTCCGGGGCAGGGCGCGCAGGCGATCGGCATGGGTAAGGAGTTCTTCGACAATTACGATGTTGCAAAGAAACTGTTCAATGCCGCAGACGACGCGCTCGGATTTTCAATCAAAGAAATGTGTTTCAACGGCTCGGAAGCGGATTTGCAATTGACGGCGAATACGCAACCGGCGATTTTGGTTGTCAGCGTGATCGCCGGCGAAATTCTCAAATCGGAAGGGATCGAGCCGTCGATTGCGGGCGGGCATTCCCTCGGCGAATATTCCGCACTGGTCAGCGCGGGCGCAATCGCCTTTGAAGACGCGGTCGTGCTCGTGCACAAGCGCGGGCAATTTATGCAGGAAGCGGTTCCCGTCGGCGAAGGAGCAATGGCGGCAATCATCGGACTCGACGACGAAAAGATCATCGAAGTCTGCAATCGGTTGACGCAATCGATCGGAACCGTCGAAGCGGTGAATTTCAATTGCCCGGGGCAGACGGTTATAGCCGGAACCGCAAAGGCAATCCAATCCGCCGTCGACGAATTGAAATCACTCGGCGCAAAGCGATCGGTAATCCTGCCGGTAAGCGCGCCCTTCCACAGTCGATTGATGGAGTCCGCCGCCGAAAAACTTGCCGCCGAACTCGACAAGGTCTCGATCAAAGATGCGAAATTTCCGATTGCGGCAAATGTCGACGGCAAGCTCGAGCAGGATTCGGCAACAATCAAACGCAATTTGATCAGCCAGACGGCGCATCCCGTCAAGTGGATCGCATGCGTCAAAACGATGCGCGATTTCGGCGTCGATACATTCGTCGAAGTCGGTCCGGGCAAAACGCTTTGCGGTTTCAATCGCCGGATCGATCGAAATTTGAGCAGTTGCAACGTCGAAAACATCGAGTCGCTCAATCAGACTCTCGAGCAATTGAAAAAATTATGAGCCTCGGCGTGAAAAACTGTAGACAACGCAAAATCTTTGTGCTATATTTTCAAGCGTCGATTCAACGGCAATTTTGTAAAGGTGGAGTGAATTGTTGAAAGGCAAAACGGCGTTAATCACGGGAGCTTCGCGAGGGATCGGTCGGGCGATTGCAATTCGGCTCGCAAACGAAGGCGCGCGCGTTGCGATCAATTTTTCGAGCAACGTCGACAAGGCTGAAGAAGTCAAACAAATCATCGAGTCAAACGGCGGCGAGGCAATGCTCCTGCAAGGCAACGTGGCGGACTTCGCGGCGGTCGGGGAGATGATCAAACGTATTGTCGACGCTTGGGGCTCGCTCGATGTGCTTGTAAACAATGCCGGCATCACGCGAGACAATCTTCTGATCCGAATGAAGCCGGAGGACTTTGACGTCGTCATCGATACGAATTTGAAAGGTGTCTTCAACTGCACCAAAGCCGTTTCGCGACAAATGATCAAACAGCGCGGCGGGCGCATCATCAATATGTCGTCGATTGTGGCGATAAACGGCAATGCGGGGCAGACGAATTATGCGGCGGCGAAGGCGGGCATCATCGGATTTACGAAATCCGCCGCTCGAGAGCTCGCGCCGCGCGGAATTACCGTCAACGCAATCGCGCCGGGCTTCATCGACACGGACATGACTGCCGTAATGCCCGAGGATATCAAGCACGCGACTGTTGAAAAAATTCCTCTCGGACGCATCGGAGCAGCGGAAGATATCGCAAATGCCGTCGCATTCTTGGCTTCCGAGCAGGCTTCCTACATCACGGGGCAAGTTCTCTGCATTGACGGAGGCTTGTCGATGTGAGCAGACTCAATGCGGATTTGAAAGGAGGTGCGTTGAGTTGTCAACATATGAAAAAGTGAAGGAGATCGTCGTCGATCAGCTTCAGCAAGATGCCGATAATGTCAATCCCGACTCCACATTTGTGGACGATCTCGGTGCGGATTCGTTGGATATAGTCGAGTTGATTATGAGATTCGAGGACGAATTTAACATTGAAATCCCCGACGAGAAGGCAGAAAAAATCAAGACCGTCAACGATGTGGTCAAATACATCGACGGCAATGTCAGCGAAGAATAACAGATAATGCGTAATGCGTAATTCGTAATGCTTAATTGGAGTAACGGGGATTCGCATTTAATTATGAATTACGAATTAAGAATTATGCATTGCTTTTAAAGTGCCGCTTCGTGCGGTTTTTTTTTAAGATTGAGGAGGCAAATTTTGGTGAAACTTCCGGAGTTGAGAATAGGAGACAAGATCGTCGCAAAACTGCCGATAGTGCAGGGAGGAATGGCGATACGTCTTTCGACGGCGCGGCTCGCGGCTGCCGTGGCGAATGAAGGCGGCATCGGCTTGATCGCCGCCTCCGGAATGTCACACGACGAGCTCCGTTATGAAATCAAACTGGCACGCGCGCTGTCCGACGGCGTGATCGGAATCAACATCATGGTGGCGGCGGCGGATTTTTTCGGCATAATCAAGACGGCAATCGCCGAAAAAATCGATCTGATAGTGGCGGGCGCGGGCTTTTCGCGAGACGTGTTCGGCTACGGAAGAGAGTCCGGAACCCCGATCGTTCCGATTGTTTCCTCGGTGAAGCTGGCGAAAATTTCCGAGCGGCTCGGAGCTTCGGCGGTCGTCGTCGAAGGCAAGGATGCGGGCGGGCATCTCGGAACCGAC
>CALGGX010000043.1 GCA_937916025.1 uncultured Selenomonadales bacterium | reverse complement strand
TCCCTACACGACGCTCTTCCGATCTTCTTGCGTATTAAGAAATTCGATCGCCGCGCGGATTTTTCCTTCATCGATCATTGCATTCAACAGCCGATAATTGTGCCGCAAATCATGTCGAAAAACCGTCAACCGCTCTTGATTTGCTTGAATCAGTTGATTGTGTCGCTTCAGAGTGTCCAATTGCCGATTGAGGATCTCGTTTAAGTTTTGTTGTTGACGCCGCTCTTCAAGCTGTCGCATCGAAATCCCGATCGTTCGATACATCATCACGAAAAACAACGGCAGTAAGAATCGCAAAAATCTTGCTTCCAACGGCTGAAACATCATATCGATATTTTCATTCCAATGATTGGAAAGCGGAAGCATCGTGGCGATAAAAAAGACGAACGGCAGAATTGCGCCGAGCCAACCGAAACTGCCTTCAAACAGAAATGTCGGCGGCAGGATATTCAAAAACAATCGCCGAGTCAACGGCAGAGTTGCAATCAGAATGGCGGTATAAAAACTGCCGTGCACCATCGCTGCGTCGAGCAGAAATTGTCGGCATAGAATTTCATCGGCAAAAGTCGTCAGCGTATGCAACATGATGATCCACAGATGTTGAATGCCGAGCACAAAGACGTGCTGTTTGAATCGATGTCGAATGATCGTCAGCGAGATCAGAAAATACGGCAACCAACCGACGATCAAAATCAATTTGTACAAACTCATGTTGACGCCGCGCATTTCAAAAATGAAGGCGAACATCAAAAACGCCGCCGCGCTCCATATCAACATTCGTCGGAACAAAAGCCGAATTTCCGATCTTTTTAATTCCGCGCGGAACGGCAAATATCTGATCCATGCGGCGATCGCCTGCACGAGAACTATATGCGCCGCAAACAACATTTCAATCGGCATCGGCAATGTCCTCCCAATACGGCATCGCGCAAACTCTGCCGTCCGATTGCGTGAAGGTCGCCTGCACGTCGTATTTTTTGACGAAAGCCGCGAGAGACGCCATGCCGATTCCATGTCCGACGCGCGAAGTACAAGGCAAATTGTTTTCGTCGAGCTCCAAAACGCCGTCGAAATTGTTGGCGATCTCGACCACGCATTGCCGACCGCTGTGTTGCACGATGATTGAAAGTTGCCGCGCGGAGTTCGGCTGAGTGCAACCGGCGTTAATCGCATTTTCCAATAAATTCGACAGCAGGATCGAAAAATCGTTTTCACTCACGCGCAAATTCGGCGGCAAATTGATCTTGTGTTTGATCGAAAAGCCGAGCGATTTCGCCTGCCGAATGTAGATCGAAAGTGCGGCATTGATGAGCGGCTCGCGGCAGAAATTGATCACCTTCGTCGAGTCGAGCAACGTCGTCCGCGATCGAATGTATTCCTTCGCGTCCGACAATCGATTGTCTTCGAGCATTCGACGCAATTGCCGATACTATCCATGAATTTCATCGCGGAGTTCTGTCATGCGTTGCTGATTTTCTCGCATGATCCGATTGTGCTGCTCGAGTGAAGACAACTGCTCCGTAAGCAATTGCCGATTGCGCATTGCCGTTCCGTGCTCGAAAAAAATCTTCGCGCTGCTCAAAACGTATCGGTAAATGAAAAGAAACGCGATAAGCAAAGCGATACGCGAAAACCGTTCCGCCCATGAATGAAAAAGTCGATCGTCCGCCCACTGCAGAAGCGGAACGAGCACGATAACCATCGGCATCAGTGCAACGTACAGACTTTGCGAGCTTCCGTCGAAAAACATGTTATACGGCAACAGCGTCCGGAAGTAATGCCGAACGAGCGGAAGCGTCACGCAAAACAGCAGAAGATACAACGTCGAATGGATGAACAAGATTTTGTCGGGCGCGACGTTTGAAAAAAAATTGCGTCTGCGATCGCCGCCCAATTGTGTTGCAACAAAATCCATATCGACGACATTCCGAGTACGAAGACGTATTGAATCAATTGCCGACGTATCGTCAAAAATTGTATCAGGAAATACGGGAGCCGGCCGAGCATCAAAATTGCTTTGTAAGTCGCCGCATTGATGCCGAATCCGGCGAAGACCGAGTAATAGATCGGAGCGATCGCAACGCTCCATAAAAGCAATCTTCGGCAAAGTCGAGCTCGAACGTCACCCGCGATTTGATTTGAAAACGGCAGGTATCGGATATACGCATCGGATTGTTGAATGCACAGACACACAATCGATATGAACAAAGCGTTTAACTCCATGATCCCTCCGAGTTCCGATTTGATTGACACCAATTATATCCTGCACGCAATAATTTCGGCAACGATTTTCGATGTTCGTTGTCATTTTTTTAATTCCGTTGATTGAAGCGGTGCGCGCTGACATAATTAACCATCGATAATATTTCAAGCGAGAGGTGAAGTTGTTTGTTTTCACTGAAACTGCCGGACAAATTTTATCGTTGGATCAACAGTTTAAAACAAAGTCTTTCGGAACAGTTATTGGAGATGCCGCCGCAGGATTCTGAAACGACCATTCAAGAGAGCTTGACGCCGCCACAGGATTCGGAAGTTAACATTCAGGCGAAATTGTTTGCTTCGCCCGCGCCGATCAACGAAAAATTTCCTCGCGTCCGCGTCAATTCGTTGGTGCATCCGATTGCGATTAAAGGCAGCGATTTTCATGATTGCAAAATCATCGACGACGATCATTTTCTGTTGTTCGTATCGGATATCTCGTCCTGCGGAACAATTGCCGCGCTTTTCATGACGCTCATGCACACGCTTATAAAGTCTGATGCCGACACGGATATTGCAACGCTCTTTGCCGATATAAACAATCTTCTTTGCGAGAACAACGATAGCGGAATGTTTGTGACGGCGGCGGCGGTGTGCCATGAAATTTCGAGCGGCAAATTGATTTACGTCAACGCGGGACATGCCGCGCCTCTGATTGTGCATGCAAACGGCGAGACCGAATTTCTGAAAGAACGCTCGGAGGCAACTCTCGGCGTGCGCAAAAATATTTCGTATCGGGCATTTGAAACGAAATTGCAGGCGGGCGATTTGCTGATTCTCTACACGGACGGAGTGACCGACGCGCTGAATGAACGCGAAGAATGTTATTCGGAGCAGAGACTCGCGCAATTGATCTCGAGATTAATGCGCAAAGGCAAGTCCGAGTACTTTACCGTCGAATTGCGGCGAGATGTTGCGCGTTTCGTCGGCAATCGTGTACAATCGGATGATATCACAGTCGTGACGTTGAAAATTCTTGATTGAAAGGGGCGAATGCAATGACGATCGCAATTGTCGATGACGACGACGATGATCTTTCGACCGTGACCGATTGCCTGACGAATTACATTTTGACGCGCCATGCCGAGCTTGCCGACAAGCTGATCGTCAAAACTTACGTCAATCCTTACGAATTTATCCGGTCGTTCGTTGCGGAAACTTTCGATTTGATCGTGCTCGACATTTTTTTGAAAAGCGTGACGGGAATTCAGCTCGCGCAATTCATTCGCATCAAAGATCGCGAGTGCAGCATTTGCTTCGTAACCAACAGTGACGAGCACATGCTTGACGGCTACAAAGTGTTTGCGTCCGGATATTTTTTCAAGCCGATCACGGAGCACATGGCGGAGTTCGAGAACATGTTCGAGTACATTTATCCGCGTCTGCTCGCCAAGAATCGCGAGATCAGAATTCCGATCATTCGCGGCATTCCGATTGACGTTCCGTATTCAAACATTTTTTATATCGACATAAATTCCGCGCATCGGGTACGTTTCGTCACTTCGCGGCAGGAATTTGTAACGTCGATGAATTACGAAGAATGTCGAAACACGCTTTTGACGGACGCGAGATTTGTGGAGTGTCATCATCGCATTCTTGTAAACATGGATCGAATTCAATCGAT
>CALGGX010000042.1 GCA_937916025.1 uncultured Selenomonadales bacterium | reverse complement strand
GACTTGGAAGCGTCGGCGGATAACGTGTTTCTGATGTGGCGACCAGGTTCCAAAACAGACCTCGTTGAAAGCGAAAGAGAAAGACTAAAGAACGAGGTGAAGTTATACGTAGCGAAGGCGCGAAACGGCGAGACGGTAAACGAGCTTACACTGACGATTGATCCCGAGACAAGCAGAATGAGGATGAAATAGATGATACGCGTTGCAGACTTATTCGCGGGGATAAGAAAAGACAAACGTCGACGATGTAAGGAAAATGACGCCGCGCGAGTGGGCACGTCTGCAGGGCTTCCCCGATACATATCGACTGCCGGTAGCCGATACGCATTTGTACAAGCAATTCGGCAATACAGTGTCGATCAACGTAGTCGAGAGGATTGCGGAGCGAATAAAAGAGGTAATTGAATGAGAGCGATTAAGTTTCGAGGCAGGTGCGTTGATCGCGATTTGAAAACGAACGAGATCAAGCAGAACGGCAAATTGATAATCGGGAGCTTGGACGTTCCACGGTTAGGTGCGCCGCGCGTGTATATCAGCGGTTTTGTAGTCGGAGACAAGAAACAGAACATACCGCTCAAAGTAGAAGTCGATCCCGAGACGGTCGGGCAATACACAGGCTTTGCAGATGGCATCGGACGGGAACTCTACGAAGGAGACAAAATCAAGATACATTACGTGTACGATATTGACGATCGGGACGAGACGGAATATCGGATTAAGTACAATACAAAAGAAGGTTGCTGGGAAGTGGTATGTGACAGTGACGGCTATCATGAAGAGTGGTTGTGTGCCGGCTCAGCAGTAAACTATGTTGCGATCGGAGGATAAAAAAAAATGAAGGAACTGAGAAGACTGATTAGTCCGTTCGATCAAGTCCTGACGAATGCGGCGTATTACTGTCGAGTGAATGCAGGCAAGGTTGACAGGTTCGGCTACGACAAGAAGCTGAAAGTGCAGTTTCAATTGGCAGAGCGCGATCTGAACGCGGCGAGAAGGATTGTGGAGACAATCTGGCATGACAATAATAAGAAAACGGCAGTGAGCTTCAACATGAGAAGCGACGAAGGCAATCTGATCTACCGCGTGGATGAGAAGCTGTTGCCGAGAGATATTCAATTCAATCTGGACGGCGGAAAAGACGTGATAACGGTCAGAGAAGAAAACTTTCGTGCGGCGATAATAGAGACGGCGCAAGTCGCCCTCGAGCAGTACAAAACAGGCTACGTGTTGTATGATGCGAAAGGTAAGACGAAGTTTGTCTGCGAGATTGAATACGATGACGGAAAAAGAGAAGTATCAGAGTTTTTGCGAGACGACTTCCCGACAGTGACGTATCACTTCGAAGAGGCGGACATCAGAAAACACATTCATATGATATTGATGGAGGCGCGGAAAGAAAACTTCCGAAGCGGTTGGATCAACGTCGAAGACAGCGAAGACAAACTCGGCGATGGAAAAGAGTGGGTGTATGCGACAGGTACATCGACGCCGGAATACGAGGCGAGATTGAAAAAGTACTTTGGAGATAAAGACAAAGACGATTATTATCGAGCGGCAACGATCAATTTTGCGGCGGCAAATGCGTATTACTACGC
>CALGGX010000041.1 GCA_937916025.1 uncultured Selenomonadales bacterium | reverse complement strand
TGTGATTAATTCATTCGTCAAGATCGTGCCTTCTTCGATGATAACATTTCCATTCGAATCGACAACGTCTCGAGTCACTTCTTTACCAACGATTTCACGATAAATCGCGTCACGAATCTTTTCACGAGTTTCAGGATTCGGTTCACCGAGTTTAATCGTTTCAGTCAGCATTGCGTGACTCATCGCCGCGTCTGCATATGTAAACGAGCCTCGAATCGTGATTTCAGGTACAGCATGCTCGCCGATTGTCATCAAATCGATGTTTTCAATCGCCGAATCTCGTTTGTTGCAAGCTCGAGCGCGTTGCGGGCACCGAAACACATCGACACTCCGAGCCACGGACGGAGATTTTCGACCGTCTTTCGGATTTTGAAGTCTTCATCGGTATAGACCACATCGATCGGGAAGCGCATGAAACACATATGCACGCCGGTGCAATCGGTGAGCAACAAGCCGTGCCCGGGCGGCAGAGATTTTCTGCCCATCAATCCGAGAAATCTCTGCAGGAAATTGCTCGCCACCTCGACCTGAATTGTCGCCTCGCCGATTCTGAAGATACGAATATCCCTCTGCAATGGCATCAGCTCCCTGCCATGAAAATTTTTGTTTTGATTATAGCCGAATGCATGACGCATTGCAACGTAATTTTTTCAGAGATCATTCATTTTTTGAAATAACGATTGATGATCGCGTCGCGCTCGGATTGAAGTTCGCGGCGGCGGTTCCGCGCGGCAGTTTTTGCGGCGTCGAGCGCGCGGACGAGAGAAGAAAACTCGCGTTGACGATCGATTGGAGGGAGGGGAATTTGTATTCGCCCGAGATTGGTTCGGTTGATGCCGCCCTGCGTCATTCCGGTTACGCTCGCTTGCAATTGTCGTTGTCCATCTCGCGAATACAGAAAACAAAACAGATACCATTGCCGATCAATATCGCCGTTCCGCATGACAAATACATGCTCGTTCGCCATCGCGTCTGCACCGTCGAGTTCGTCGCGGACAATCGCAACTTTACCGGACAGCGCGCCGTCTTTACACATTAAAATGTCGTTTTTGCCGATACGTCCCGTCTTTGCTTCGGCGTAGAATTTTTTCGGCACGAATTTCATTTTACTCAAATTCAGTCGTCCGTCAGTTCCGATATGTTCGCCGCCCAAGCTGTAAACACCGTCATTAAAGACGTGCACACCGCCTGCCGGTCTGCTGCCTGTTTCAATACTATCGAACAGTGTCTCCGGCGAAGCCGTCTTAACCTCCCTTATACTTCCGACGAGTGCGTCATATGCCGCGTCGATCTTTGCATCGCAATCGAGAATGATCCGGTCTTCCGCGCGGAGCTTCTCTTCGATCGCCTCGAACGCCGCCACGATCTCGCGCTGAATTTCAATCGACGGCAACGGAATGATAAAGCCGCGAATATCTGTTTGATTGATGCTCGGATACAATGCTTTGCCCATTTTCGCGCGGATTTGATCCATTAACAACGGATCGTGCATGAATAATCGATAGACAAACTCATTGATAAGAACATTGTCGTCGCGCGTTGAAAGGATGGCGAAGCCGGTCGAAAACAGTGTATCCGGCGGCATATTCTTTACAATGGCGAATGATTTCAAATACGGTCGGACGGTTGAAATGAGTACGTCGTTTTCGGTTGCGAGTCGTCGAGCGCGCGTCGGAGCTTCACTTCCGACAACGAGTTTCGAGTAATCGATCGAGTTTTCGTTGATTGACGCGATATCGACATAATGATATTGTTTCGTCGGTGTTGTTTCCGGATTGAACGTCCGTTGATTGATGTCAATGACTTCGCCTAAACGCACAATCGGAAATTTCCTTTCAACATCAAGTGTCTTCGGCTTCGTTGTGATTGATTTTTTGAAATCGGAGCCGCCGAAGTCGAGCATTTCATGCGTCGGCAAGTAATAGCAATACTCCTTGAGCTCCTCGAAATACAATTCTTCGTCATTGAAGGCGGCGCGAACCATCGCGGCAATGGTGCCGTCCGCCGAATGATCTTTCGGATCGAAAAGCATGCCTCCGGCTTTGATTGTCTGCATGCCTTCCGCGCCCTTGCGATTGCTCCATTTGTAGCCGAGGAACTTCTCCTGCGCTTTGTTGTCGTCGGGAGCGGTGACGATGAGCGTCGTTTGATTGTAAGTACAGCCGAAGGTCAACAGTTTATCACGCTCGATCGGATGCGCAAATTCATAGAACATCAAATCCAGCTCCGCCGATTGCTCCGTCGGCGACATTTTTTGAAACGAAGGCTGCGCGAGCTTTCGGATATAGCCGCCGGACTCGACGAACGCCGCGTGATATTTTCCGAAATGCGAATGATCTTTCCAATCGTCGAAATGCGCCGCGCGCTTGACGAAGGCTTTGTAATCTTCGGCAGAAATATCGAGCTTGGCAAGCCACGCGTCGATGATCGATTTATCCTCCCATTCGGCAAAGAGGTTCTCGCGCCAATCGAAAATGGCATCGACGCTGTCCTCAACCGCAAATTCTCGACGAAGCGGCTC
>CALGGX010000040.1 GCA_937916025.1 uncultured Selenomonadales bacterium | reverse complement strand
CATTCCCGTTTCGCGATCGATATTCACTTCAACATTCTGCGCCGTGTCGAAATTCTTCTTGTAAGCGACGACGAGCGCGGCTTCGATTGCATCAAACAGATCGTCTTCGGAAATCTCGCGCTCGAAACACAATGCCTTGATCGCTTCAAGGAACATAACATTCGAACCGAGGGATTTCGTTTTCTTGACAGGCAATGCATTCACTCCTTCTAAAAATCAATATGTAACCGTACGAGAGACACCTTATCCATCGGAATGGGCTCGTGCCCTTCGAGTGCGAGGAAATTTCCGGCGCACCCCTCGAGCACGCCCGTGACGGACTTTTTGCCGTCGATCGGCGCGTATAACGATACATCAACGGTTTTTCCGCGTTCGCGAATGAAGTCGCGGGGCTTTTTGAGAGCCCGATCCAATCCCGGCGACGACACTTCGAGGACATACGGATCGCGCAAAAGCGACTCATGATCGAGCAGCGCGCCGATTTTTTCGCTGAAGTCTCGACAATCATCGAGATCTACTCCGCCCTCTTTATCGATGAAAATTCGCAGATACCAATCGCGTTCTTTGACGTATTCGACATCCACGAGCTCCAGCCCGGGCATTTGCAGAATGAGCTCCGCCGCCAGCTTTTCGACTGCCGTATCAACCTTGTTTGCCAATTTGATCACCTCCAACCGAGTGCTTAAAATTAAAAAGCGGACTCGCGCCCACTTCCAAAAACTTCCAAAAAAACAACTCACTTTCCGTTAAACGGCGTTGATGTTAGCACACTTTCAGGCTGATTGCAACCATTTACGCGACGTGCTTGACAAAAATTTTTGCGTGTGATATGTTTTCAACGCCGCGCGACGAGGCAGGCAATCGATTTTTATCGAGCCGAAGTCGGCGAGCACATCGAGAGAAGGTGTATAGGTTTGTACGCAATTATCAAGACGGGCGGCAAACAGTACAAAGTGTCTGAAGGCGACTCGATCGTTATCGAGAAGCTCGAAGTCGAAGAAGGTTCGGCGGTTGAATTTGATGAAGTGCTGACGATTGTCGACGGCGAAGACGTTGTGATCGGACGCCCGACCGTTGACGGCGCGAAAGTCAAAGCGACTGTCGAAAAGAACGGCAAAGGTCCGAAGATTCATGTCTTCAAATACAAGTCGAAGAAGAATTACCGTCGTCGGCAAGGACATCGCCAACCGTTTACGAAGGTCAAGATCGACAAGATCGAGAAATGATCACGGCGAAAATTTTTTCCAACGGCGAGCGGATCACGGGCTTTTCGATCCTCGGACACAGCGGCACGGCTCCCAAGGGCTCGGATATTTACTGCGCGGGAGTTTCGGCGTTATCGCAATCGGCATATCTTTGTCTGGTGAAGCACCTGAAATGCAAAGTCGAATGGACGCAGGCATCGGGCGAGTTGACCGTTCGATTGAAAAACAAGCCGAACGCTCGAACCGAAGCGGCATTTCAAACGATGTTGTTGGGGCTGATTGAGATCGAAAAACTCAAACCCGATGCATTGAAAGTGATCCGCGATGCGGAAAATTGAATTGTTTAGAGGTGAGCAACAATGACATTTGATCTTCAACTTTTTGCACATAAAAAAGGCGTGAGCTCGACGCGTAACGGTCGCGACAGCCATTCCAAACGCCTCGGCGTCAAAGCACATGCGAACACGGTTGTAACTGCAGGAAGCATCATCGTCCGCCAGCGCGGCACGCATTTCCATCCGGGACATAACGTCGGCATCGGCAAAGACGATACGCTTTTCGCGCTGATCAACGGCAAGGTTGCCTTCGAGCGCAAGGGACGTTTTCATCGCAAAGTGAGCGTCTATCCGGTCGAGGCAACTGCCTGAACCGATTTGAATGATATGAAACGCAAAAGTCGGTGTCTGACGGCATCGACTTTTTTGATTAAATGACATGGATTCGGCAATAAAAATTACATATATTTGCTTGGCAGTCAATGTATTTTTGACCGTGATAAAATTTTTGGCGGGCATCTTCGGCAATTCGATGGTAATGCTCGCGGACGCGGTGCATTCCGCGTCGGATGTGATCTCGACATTGATCGTATTGGCGGCAATTCGGATCGCCCGCCGTCCGGAAGATGAGGATCACGAATACGGGCATGAGCGATTTGAAAGCATCGGTGCAATCATACTTGCGTTGATGTTGTTGACGGTCGGAGCGGAGATGGGCTTTGACGGCGCGACAATTCTGCTCGAAGGCAGTTACGTCGACTCGCCGATGCCGGGAATATCGGCTTTGACGGCGGCAATCCTTTCGATTGTCGTCAAAGAATTGATGTATCGATACACACGCCGAATCGGCGAAGAAGTCAAATCTGACGCGTTGATTGCGGACGCGTGGCATCATCGATCGGATGCGTTGTCGTCAATCGGAAGTTTGATCGGAATAGCCGCCGCTCGATACGGATTTTTATTCATGGACGCGCTGTCGAGCCTCGTGATTTGCGTTTTGATCATCAAAAGCGCGTGGGAAATATTTTTGACGGCGGTCAACAAATTGACGGATCACACGTGCGGCGAAGAGATCGAAAATTCGATGCGGCGTGCAATCTTGTCGGTCGACGGAGTATTGCGGATTGATGTTTTGAAAACTCGACAGTTCGGCTCGAAAAGTTATGTCGATGTAGAGATCAGCGTTTCGGGAGAATTGTCATTGCACGCGGCGCATGAAATTGCGGAGCGGGTGCACGCTCGGATCGAGCAGAAATTTGACGGAGTAAAACATTGCACGGTGCATGTAAATCCGTTTGAGGAGTAATGAAATGCAATTTATTGACAGAGTGAAAATCAGCGTTCGCGCGGGCGACGGCGGCAACGGCAAATCGTCGTTTCGACGCGAAAAATACGTGCCGAAGGGCGGTCCGAACGGCGGTGACGGCGGTCGCGGAGCCGATGTGATTTTTGAAGCCGATCGGAATTTAAACACGCTGTTGAATTTCCGATATAAACGTAAATTCGAGGGTGCTCGCGGCGAACATGGTGACGTGAAAAATCAAGTCGGGCGAAGCGCGGAGCCGTTGATCATTAAAATTCCGGCAGGCACTCTGATCAAAGATGCTTCGACGGGCGAAGTATTGGCTGATTTGATTGTCGACGGGCAACGGGCTACGATTGCTCGCGGCGGTCGCGGCGGTCGCGGCAATGCTCGATTCAAAAGCGCGTCTCGACGTGCACCTACATTTGCCGAATACGGCGAGCCCGGCGAGAGTCGCGAGTTGCAATTGGAATTGAAACTGCTGGCGGACGTGGGACTTGTCGGATATCCGAGTGTGGGCAAATCGAGTTTGATTGCGGCGGTTTCGGACGCGCGTCCGGAAATTGCGGATTATCACTTCACGACATTGACGCCGGTACTCGGTGTGGTTCGGACGGATTACGAAAAGAGTTTTGTGATCGCAGACATTCCCGGTCTGATTGAAGGCGCGGCGGACGGCGTGGGGCTCGGGCATGATTTTTTGCGTCATATCGAGCGGACGCGGCTGTTGTTGCACATCGTCGACGCGTCCGGAATTGAAGGGCGCGATCCCGTCGACGATTATCGCAAAATCAACGGCGAATTAAGACGCTACAGCGAGCAACTGACAGAGCGTCCGCAAATATTGGTGGCGAATAAAATTGATTTGCCGACTTCGGCGGCGCATTTGTCTCGACTGCAGGAATTGGCGGATTCGGAAGGGCTGAAATTCTTTGCGATCTCGGCGGCGACTCACGAAGGCTTGAAAGAGCTGATGAGTTACGTCGGGCATTGGATTGAAGAGCATCCGACAGAAAATGTTTCGACGGTTACGGACGTGAAGGTTTTCGAGCTGAATGATGTTGTTGAAGACGACGGCATTTTGATTGAGCGCGGCTTCGACGGAAGTTTTTTGATTAAAAATCGAAACTTGGAAAAAATCGTGGCGATGACGAATTTCAACAACGATGAAGGGCTTCGTCGATTTCAATACATTTTGCGAATGAAGGGCGTCGATTCGCAATTGCGTGCGCGCGGAATTCGCGAAGGAATGACCGTCAAGATCGGCGAAATGGAATTCGAGTGGCACGACTGAAAAAATTTTTTTGGAAAAAGTATTGACAAAAGGAGATTGAGCGATTATCATATGCAAGTCGTTTGACACGACGCGTTCTTTGAAAACTGAACAATACATTTTGTGCGAGACGTTAATACGGAGCCAATTTCAAACGGAGAGTTTGATCCTGGCTCAGGACGAACGCTGGCGGCGTGCTTAAC
>CALGGX010000039.1 GCA_937916025.1 uncultured Selenomonadales bacterium | reverse complement strand
ATCCCGATGAAGGAAATCAGAATTTGGTGATGCGCATTTTTCATGAACTGCACGACGAAGGGCATACGATCATCACGGTGACGCATTCGCCCGAAGTCGGACGCGAAGCGGGGCGGTGCGTCGTGATCGAACACGGGAGGATCAAGGAATGAAACAATTATTGGCGGCAATCATTTCGATCGGATTATTGACGAGCGGTTGCGGCGACAAACCGCCGGTCGAAAATCAGACGCAATCGCCGATTCGGATCGATCTGTCGAAGATCGGTGACGGCACTTACACTGCCGAAAGTTCTCGCGATGAAAAACTCGGAATGAGCAAACTCACGTTGACGGTTCAGGATCATCGCATTACGAATGCAGAATTTGTCGGCTTCGATCTGTTCGGCAACGTCAAAGACGAAGATTACGGCTCGCTCACCGGCAAGGACTCTGCCGATTACAAGAAGGCGCAAATCGCCGTCAAGGCAAATGCCGATTATGCAAAGCAATTGGTCGAGACGCAATCGCTTGATCAAGTCGATGCAATCAGCGGAGCGACGATCTCTTACAATCAATTTGTCGAGGCGGTCGGCAAAGCGATCGGCACTTCCGATCACGCCGCGCGGAGCGAAAAAGTGATGGGCACGCTCCTCACTCTGAAGGCGGACGGCGAAAACGCAAAGCTCGCGATCGACGAGAGTTTTAACAAAATCGCCGCGCTGGTTGAGCATATAAAGAGCGATACAGCGAAACTCAATGCCGCTGCGGCAGGCGAATACATTCCAATCAATCGAGACACGTTCGAGATGATCAAAATCTCGCAACGATATTCCGAGCAGACGGGCGGCGCATTCGATGCCACGGTCGGAGCCGCGATCGATCTTTGGAAATCCGCGCGGAAAATTAAAACACTGCCGTCCGAAGTCGACATCGACAATGCGAAAAGCCGCGTCGGCTTTCGACACTTGCACTTGCGCGATTCGGATAACAGTGTTATGCTCGATCGTGAGGGCGTGAAACTCGATTTCGGCGGTATTGCGAAAGGCTATGCAGTCGATCTCGCGCGCCGAACTTTCATCGAGCACGGCATCGGCAACGGCTTGATTGATTTCGGTTCG
>CALGGX010000038.1 GCA_937916025.1 uncultured Selenomonadales bacterium | reverse complement strand
ACGAGCAGAACGATCACTCCCGGTGAAAATCCTCCGCGCGCTCGACCGATCGCTCCCCGACCCTCGCCGCGCAACTGTTTCAAATGATTGCTGAACTTCTTAAATTGCCAAAACCCGAGCACCGTCTGCAATATCCAGACGAACACCGCCAACGCTATAAACCACGACAGCATTAATCTCACCTCCTCACTCGTTGAGTAACATCTTGGCAGTCATCTCGTCGGTGATGAGCACGTTGATGATCTGCCCGCGCAATGCGCCGAGTATCGCCAACGCCTTCTCTCTCGACGCCGCCATTCCGATCGAGTATTTCAAATTGCGGAGCCTGCCGAGCCCGACGGCAATGATCCGCTCGGAAAAATCGGTGCGAACTTCTCGCCCGTTCTTGTCGAAGAAGACCGAGCAAATCTCGCCGACGGCTCCGGTTTTCGACAGACTTTCGATCGCCTCCCGACCGAAATCGCCCATCCACACGAGATTCGACGACTTGACTTGCGCACCGATGCCGACAATGCCGATATCGAGTTTATCCCAAAATGCGGAGATTTTTTCATAGTTGACGTCTTGAATGATCGCCTGTCGGATTTCAACCGTACGGGTGATCGCCGGAGCGTAGATGTAATGGCAACGCGCTTCGAACGCTCGCGCGAGTTGGTAGCACAGCGTATTGACATGAAACTCGCTGTCGATGTTTTCGGGACCGCCGTCAAGCGGAACGAAATCAGAATCGATTTGCGGCACTTTTTCGATCTCGGCGATGCGGACGAGTTCGCGGACACTTGTTCCCCACGCAATCCCTATTACTTGATTGTTGTCGACGATGCGCCGCAGGAGTGTCAGCCCCGCGCGCGCCATATATTGTTTGACTGCCTGCAGATCGTAGCTCTTCGAGACGATGAAGACTTCCTTCAATCCGAAGCGTTTTTCCATAGCCGCCTCGAGGTCTTCGTATTTCTCATTCTCGATTTCGATCTTGACGATGCCGCGATCGACGGCGCGTTTGAGATACTTGCTGATCGTCGTACGCTCAACACAGATCGGAAG
>CALGGX010000037.1 GCA_937916025.1 uncultured Selenomonadales bacterium | reverse complement strand
TACTCGTCTCGAAGTTTGTCGTACAAATCCATGTCGAAGACGCGCAGCTCGACGAAGTTGCAGACGACAATCCACCTCGGACGGCGCGAGAACGGCAATTCGTAAGCATAGCGCAATGCCTGTTGAAAAGGCGTAAACATCTTGCCGTCCGATTGCCGCGCAGGCTTGTCGAGATCGATGCCGCGACTTTTCTGCTCGATCAGGACTCGCGTCGAGTTGATCCAACCGTCGATGAAACACTTATGCTTATCGACATCGATCGGGAGCTCGAATTGAATAAATTGCGTGGGCTTGTCGATGCCGAGCGCGGCGAGCATGTCAAGCCAGAACGATTGCGCGTCGGATTTTTCCGAGCCACGCTCGCGCCACTCGTCGACGAATTTTTTGACGGCGTTTTGCCGATTGCTGTCAATCATTGCGAATACCCCGCATTCGATTGCCACGTGTAATTCGTTTGCGCCGCACGGACATTGCGATACGCATCGAAATCGGCGAGCGCACGACGAAAATCCGCGCCGCTCAATACCGGCTCAATCCGTGCGGAGCTCGATTGCCGAAGCTCGTCGAGCGTCATGTCGTCGAGAAAAATGTCCTCGCCGCTCCGCAATGCCGACTCGGGGATCAAAATCCCGTCCGCCTTCCGATCGAGCGATTGAAGCACGTCGAGAATATCGCGTCCGACCAGCAAGCCCGAGACATTTACGCTCGCGCCGAAGAATTTGTTTTCGATCGGGATCACTTCGACGGCGAGATTTTTTCGACGCCGACATTCTTCATTGGCGAGCGATTGCAAGATCGGAGCGATCGAAGTCCCTGCAACCGCAATCAGCTCGATCGGTCGATCGTTGACGCGCGGTTTGCATGCATTCCAATCGCTGATGAAAGAGCGCGTAAGTCCGATGCCGTTATCGAGTTGCGGGAAGCCGTCGTAGAACTTCTCGGGCGGCACGTCGAGCCCCGCCATCAAATAGAACTCGTCGCCGAGATACACGAAGGTTTGATGCGATTGGCGGCGAATTTTTTGTTGCCAACGCCCGACTTGCTCGATCTACTACTTTTTTCTCAACCCCGTCCATCTACGGAGCACAACCCCTATACCCGTTTGGAGACGCAGTTTGGTGTGAAATGCGATTTCTATCAGTTCATTCATATCGAAGGACTGGAAGCACGTGAGTTTCGTCAGCAGCATATCAACCCCATGGACTACACGGCGGTTATCTTGAACTCCAAACTCGGAGCCGAGCATTACTTCCGTATGTGCGAGGAGATGCGTTTTAACGTACCGGACTCGATGCACTATTATTGCAATTCCGAGTCGGTAGGACTGTACTTGCAGAAATTCATCAACTATCGCAAGCGTAAAGTCTTCTTCCCCGAGAGCGGCAATAAATTTGAGGATCTGCTGCCGGCTATGCATCGCCGTCCCAATGAGAAATATCTGATGGTACTATCGGATATCCATACAGACGACCAGATCAATATGTTCGCCGAGAACGGCATTGAAGTGACACCCGCTATTATGTACCGCACGGTGACCACTCCCTGGCCTTCGGACAAACCGTTCGACTACGACCTCATCGCGCTCTTCACGCCGGCTGGTGTTACGTCCCTCAAGGAGAATTTCCCGGACTGGAAACAGGGTAATACCCTTATTGCAGCCTTCGGTAATGGTACTATCCGCGCTCTGGAAGAAGCCGGTTTCCGCGTCGATATAAAAGCCGGACAAGGACTGCCCTTCGCATCCCT
>CALGGX010000036.1 GCA_937916025.1 uncultured Selenomonadales bacterium | reverse complement strand
CTTACAAATGAGGTGATTCCATGTTGAAAACATTGCTTGAAACACTCGCCGATTGCGCGACCGAGGAAGAGATCAAATTCAATTTCGTGCGCTTCTTCGGCATCAATCTCAATACAAAGCGCAATGTCGATCTCTACACTCCGCAAATCCTGTTCGAGTTCAAATTCGACGCCGAGCTCGAAAACATTCAACGCCGCGCCCGCGCTTTCGCTCAGGCTCTCTACTACATCCGCCGACTCAAGTACGGCGACGCCTCCCGCATGCCGAGCCAAAACATCTGTGTCGTCGACAAAAAATCCGCCGCCATCCTGCCTGTCGACAATCTCGCGCCTTTCTACATCAAATCCGATCGCTCCGACCAATACGATTGGGATCTCGCGCCGAGCACTCCGTGCAAGAAATTAATCGCCGATCTCGCCGCAGAGTCTTGCATTCAACATTGCCACGTCTACGACTTCGCGTCCGAATACGATGCAGACATATTTGCCGATCTGATCAGACAGCAATTGTTGCGAATGCCGGAACGCCCCGCCATCACGAAAGATATCAATGAAGACAATTTCCATGCGGTGTATGCCGAGTGGCAACGTCGATTCGGAGATGCGGTGGAGAACTCGCACAAAATCTCGGAGTATTTCCTGACGGACATCTCGGTTGAAGGCAGTGAGCCGGTCGGCAGGCGCAAGGTTAGATTTCAACTCGGCGACGGCACCGTCAGTGAAAAATTCATGCCGATAGACATGTACAAGCATTTTTGGGGCATACACGAGCGCGTGAAAGATGCGCGGACGTTGACGGCGATTCGACAGAAGATGGATCGAATGACGGCGATCGATTTCCGCCGCTTCACGGGCGAATTCTATACGCCGATTGAGCATGCGCGCCTTGCTTTGAACTATATCGAGCGCGTGATCGGAAAAAATTGGTGGCAATCGGGCGAATATCGGCTGTGGGACATGGCGGCGGGCACCGGCAATCTCGAATTTGCATTGCCTGCCGAGGCTCTGCAGTACTGCTACATTTCGACGCTGTTGAATGACGATGCGGTGTATTGCGCGAAATTGTATCCGACGGCGACTGCTTTTCAGTACGATTATCTCAACGACGGCGAGGAAAAAATGCCGGCGAATCTCCGCGCGGATCTCGACAATCCCGCACTGAAATGGATCGTCTTCATCAATCCGCCGTTTGCAATGGCAAGCAACAGCGAGCGCAATCCCGATAGAGTTTACAAATTCAACGTATCAATGACGGCGATCCGAAAACGCATGACGTCGGACGGCATGGGCGAAGTCAGTCGAGAACTCTTCAATCAGTTCCTATACCGAATCAATGACGAACTCGGCAATCGACAAACACTTCTCGGCGTATTCTCGAAGCTCAAATATATCAACGCGACCATTGATCAGCATCTCCGCGACAAATTCTTCGATTATAAATTCGAGGGCGGTTTCGTATTTTCGTCGACGCACTTTCACGGCACCAAGGGTAAATTTCCTGTCGGCTTTGCAATGTGGAATTTCGCCCGGCATATTCCATTGAC
>CALGGX010000035.1 GCA_937916025.1 uncultured Selenomonadales bacterium | reverse complement strand
TCGGAGCCGGTGCGGTCGTCAGCGGTAAACGGCTTCGTTCAAACGAATCATATGTCGGAGTTCCGGCGCGATGCATCGCTTCCGAAATCTTTTGGGTTAATAAATTTATCTACGATTGGAAGCCCGGCGATGAAGAAAAGTTAACTGTGATTTCGCCCGAAAAGTACACGTACATAAAGGACAATACAACCGTTTCATTCGACGATATCGACAGTCATCTGACTGAATGTCAAAATTCAGACGACAAATTGAAATATCTGATCGAACTGTCGAACAACACGGCAAAAAATCGTTTTGCCATCTGAATTTCTGAATGGAGTGAATTGAAAATGTCAATATTGGCAGCAATGGCGGTACCGCATCCGCCGATCATCTTGCCTGAAGTCGGCAACGGCGAGGAGAAAAAAATTCAGCGTACCATCGATGCATATCAAAAAGTCTCGAGACTCGCCGCCGCGCTCAATCCCGAGACGATTGTCATAACCAGTCCGCACTCGATCCTCTACGCGGATTACTTCCACATTTCGCCCGGCGAGCACGCTTCCGGCAATTTCAAACGCTTCCGCGCCCCGCAAGTCACTGTCGAGGTCGATTACGACACGGAATTTGTCAAAGCACTTTCGGATATTGCCGCCGAAGAGAAATTGCCTGTCGGAACGATTGGCGAGCGCGATGCTTCTCTCGATCACGGCACTTTGATTCCGTTGCGTTTTCTCGAGCAGGCGGGCATTGATTTCAACAAAGTCAAAGTTGTGCGGATCGGGTTGAGCGGCTTGTCTAATGCCAATCATTATAAACTCGGGCAGTTAATAGCACGGTCATCGGATCAACTCAATCGGCGGGTGGTTTACGTTGCGAGCGGCGATCTCTCGCATAAGCTGAAAGAGGACGGTCCTTACGGCTATGTCGACGAAGGTCCGAAGTTCGACGAGGAGATTATGAAATATCTGTCCGCCGGAGATTTTATGTCGATGCTGACGATGGACGATACGCTCTGTCAACGCGCGGCGGAATGCGGTTTGCGTTCGTTCTGGATAATGGCGGGCGCGCTCGATCGAAAGGCGATTGAATGTCAACAATTGTCGTATGAAGGTCCGTTCGGAGTAGGTTACGGCGTGGTGTGGATCGGAATCAAAGGCAATGATCCGAAACGCGATTTCGACCGGCAGCTCGCGATTGAAAAACAACATGCGCTCGAAGAGAGAAAATCTGCCGAAGACGAATACGTTCGGCTCGCGCGATTGAGTCTCGAAACGTTTGTAAAGACGCATCAACCGCTCGACAAATTGCCGGAGAAATTGCCGGAAGACATGATGAATCGCCGCGCGGGAGCGTTTGTCTCGCTGCACAAAGACGGGCGGCTTCGGGGCTGTATCGGAACGATCGCGCCGACGACGGGTTCGATTGCGAATGAGATCGTGCAGAATGCGGTTTCGGCATGTTCGCGCGATCCGCGCTTTTCGCCGGTGACGGTCGAGGAGCTCGATGATCTTGTCTACAGCGTCGACGTACTCGGCGAGGCGGAGCGCGTTTTCAGCATGAAAGATCTCGATGTCAAAAAATACGGCGTGATCGTCGAAAGTAAAGGACGTCGCGGATTGCTGTTGCCGGATTTGGAAGGCGTCGACACGGTCGAGGAGCAGGTGCGAATTGCAATGCGCAAAGGCAATATCCCGCCGACGGAATCAATCAATCTCTGGCGATTTGAAGTCGTGCGGCATCATTGATTGGAGCAGCCGAAATGAGTTACATTGTTTATACGGACGGTTCGTGTCTCGGCAATCCCGGCGCGGGCGGCTGGGCGGCGGTTGTCATTGATTGCGAAACGGGCGAAGTAACTGAACGCTCCGGCGGCGAGCATCACACGACGAATAATCGCATGGAATTGACGGCGGCGATTGTTGCGTTGAATTGCATCGGCGTCGGCAATTCGATCGAGCTGTTCACGGACAGTCAGTATCTGCAAAATGCATTTACGAAAGGCTGGCTGGCGAATTGGAAGCGGCGCGGTTGGACGACGTCGTCGAAAACGCCGGTGCTGAATCGGGATTTATGGGTTACGCTCGACGAATTGATGACGGCGCGCGAAGTGAAATTCAATTGGGTGCGCGGGCATGTCGGCGATCACTTCAATGAACGATGCGATCAATTGGCGCGCGATCAAGCAACGAAATATAAATCCGCGCGGCGGTAAAAAAAAAAATGCGTCTGATGACGCGTCTTTTTTTTAATCGACGAAAGGAACCGGACTCATTATCAGTTTCGGATTGTTATCGGTGATCCAACCGAGTGCCCATTCGTTTTCGACAATCAAAACCGGTTGCTCATTCCGATCGAGCACAAACATCCCGCGTTCGGCTCCCCGCAACGTCGACGGAGTGATCATGTGCCCGTCTTCCGCGCGGAGCCATCGCGCAACTTCAAACGGCAACATCGTCAACAGCACGTCGACGCCGTACTCGCTCTTCAATCGATACTGCAGAACTTCAAACTGCAATGTGCCGACGGTTCCGACGATGAAAGATTCCGTGCCCGCGCCGACTTGATTGAACAGCTGAACCGCGCCTTCCTGCGTCAACTGCTCGATGCCCTTGACGAATTGTTTGCGCTTGAGAGTGTCTTTTGCCTGAACTCGCGCGAATTTTTCCGGCGGAAATACGGGGAAGTCCTCGAATTTGAATTTATGCGCGGGATCGGTGAGCGTATCTCCGATGCCGAATATGCCGGGATCAAACAGCCCGACGATATCGCCCGGAAATGCTTCATCGATGATCTGTCGATCCTGCGCGAGAAATTGTTGCGGTTGCGAGAGTTTGACGAGCTTATCGGACGGCGCATGCCACACTTGCATGTTTCGCTCGAATTTGCCGGAGCAGATGCGCAGGAACGCCAGCCGGTCGCGGTGCGCCTTGTTCATGTTCGCCTGAATCTTGCACACGAACGCCGAAAACGCGGGGTTGAAGGGATCCACCACGCCGTCAGCGGTTTGCCGCGGCAGAGGGGCGGTAGTCATTTTC
>CALGGX010000034.1 GCA_937916025.1 uncultured Selenomonadales bacterium | reverse complement strand
AATTATCGGCGGCGACGGCAAAGACAGCATTTACAGTCACGGCAGTTATGCAAGCATCGACAGCGGCGCGGATGATGATATCGTTTACAACTACTCCGAGATCGGTCCGGCGAGCATTGCCGCAGGCGAAGGAAACAATTACGTTTACAACAATGCCTCGCAATCAACCGTAACCGCCGGTTCCGGCAACGACACCGTTTTCAACAATTCAACACTCGAAAGCGCGATCATTTCCGTCGGCGACGGCGATAATTATGTCAAAAACCGTTCGTCGAGATCAACGATAACCGCCGGAGAAGGTAACGATACCGTTTACAATCTCTCTGCAACCGGTCCGGCTCGCATCGACGTCGGCAACGGCGATAATTACGTCGACAACTGTTCGTCGAGATCAACAATCATCACCGGCGACGGAGCCGACACCGTTTACAACAGATCGGCAAGCGGACCGGCAAAAATTATTTCCGGCGGCGGCAATGATTGGATCGAAAACGACGCGTCCGAAGTCACCGTCATCAGCGGCGATGGCGACGACTCCATCTTCAATTACTCCGCCAAAGGTTCGATCAGTATCAACGCCGGGGACGGCAATGACTTTGCTTACATCGAAAAAGGCGATCAGCTCATTTTTGACGGCGGCAAGGGCGACGACGTCGTCACGCTCAACTCCACCAACGGCAACAATACCATAATCTTCCGCGCGGGTGACGGCGACGATACCGTTTACGGCTGGAGAAAATTGAACGGCAACGATTACAAACTCTTTGACGAAGAAGGCAATGCATTGGGCGAATCGGAATATTCCACGTATGCAATCGGAAAGAACAGGCGAGACCTTTTCGTCAAGCTCCATGATGATCGCGGCTCGATACTGTTTGTCGATGTTTTTGAACCGGTTCCGCCGTTCGATTCCTTGGTTGCCGTTACCGTCGACAACAACACCGCACTCAACAGCGAATATATCATCAAAGGTAAACAAACATTACCGACCGCCTACAGTCTTGATAAAGCGACTTCAGTTTTCGGAGCTCTCGGTGACAGAGTTACCTTAGACGACGATTATAACGCAATCATTGTCAAAAGAGACGGCAGTAAAGTTACTGTCGGGAGCGACGATGAAAAGATCACTTTGCGAAACGAGGGCGATTCTGCCGTTTACACTTACAACAATTTCAAAGAACTCGAGGCGTTGGGAATTGTCACGGTCAGTGCCGGAGTCGGAACGGTTGTCGGCTCGGGCATGCGCTCGACGGGCGCGATCATGATCGACGAGATCAAAGGCGTTCGTTTGAAAGAAAGCGTCAGAAGCGAAATTCTCGAAGAAGACATCAAAACAATCACGCGGTCGAAAAAAATCAACATCAAGGGCAATGATGCCGACAACTTCATCATCGGCGGAAAAGACAACGACGTTATCTCCGGCGAAGAAGGCGACGACACGCTCGAGGGCGGCGCGGGCAACGATACTCTGAGCGGGCATCGGGAAGTGCTCGATGATACCGGCAAACTCATTTATGAATCAAACGACAACAATACGTTTGTCATTCGCGCATATCAGCCGACGAATCCTTATACCGGTTCTCATGTCAATCAGACAACCGTAACCGATTACAAAGAAAACGACGTGATCAAAGTCGCGGCAGGGCATATCACAAGCGGTTCGATCGGCAAGACAACCAAAAACGGAGCCGGTGCCGTCACTTTCACGGTCAACAACGCGGGCACGAATCACAACAAGGCAACGCTCAAAATCTTGAAAGGCTCCGGCAAGAAGATCACCGTGATCAACGAAGACGGAACTTTTTCCCGGCAATTGTACGGAGCGACGTCAATCACGGTCGGTGCAGACGACGGGCAGACCGTCAACACGCTTTGGAATCCGACAGTCGTCACGATTGACGGTTCCGCTCGACGAACTTCGGTCGGCTTGATCGGCAACGGCAAAAACAATCTCATTCTCAGCGGCAACGGCGATAACACGCTGGAGACGGGCTCGGGTAAAGATACGATCGTCTATTACGGCGGCAACGATCTCATTGTCGATTACTCCGAAGGCAAAGATATAATCAAACTTACACAAGATCAAATAATCGAGTCGCTGAATTTTGTCGACGGAGATTCCGATAAAAGTCAAAATGCCGTTTTCGGTTTGAACACCGGCGGCTCGATCATCGTCAAAGATGCCGTCAAGACGATTGTCAAACGCGGCAAGACCGTCCGACTCGATACGAAGATCAACATCGTTACCGCCGATAATTACACAATGCAATGCGTCGGCAGCGATTGCAAGTTGCTCCTCGCCGATAAGAACGTGGAGCTCAACGGCACGCTTTATATTACAGACATTTCGCCCGTAATTAATGATGTTGATATTTCCAAAGTCAGCAAGAAATATGATTGCACCGTCATCGGAGATAAATTCGTCAGATGCAACAACGGCAATGATACATTGTTCGGCGGAGTCGATGCAGATATTTTGACGGGCGGAAAAGGCGCGGACGTTTTTGTTTGCGGCACCGGCAATGTAACAATCACGGATTATACGCCGCTCGGCGTCAAGCAAACGGGCGATAAAATTCAGCTCGGCGACGGGCAATCGATCTCTGCGACGACATTACAAGGCAAAAATGTCATCCTGACAATCGGCGATCAAGATAACCTCAACGTCAGCACCGTTCAGATCAATAAAGGCAAGGGCAAAGAGATCACGGTCAATGATCGGACGTATGTATTCGGCAACGGCACCGCGACCGTAAGATTGTCGGACGGCGAAGCGGTTCTCGATGAATTTATGACGACGGCGGATGCCTCGAAAGCAACAGCCGCCGTCAAAATTACCGGCAACACTCAAAACAATCTGCTGAAGGGCGGCGGCGGCGATGATACGCTCGAAGGCGGTGACGGCAACGATACATTTACCGGCGGCAAAGGCAATGATGTTTTTGTTTACGGCGGCGGCAACGACACGATCACCGATTATTCCGCGCCTTCCAACAAAGCCTTCGGTGACAGTATTGAACTTTCGTCCGGGCAACGGCTTATGTCGGTCGAGGTGCCGAAGAAAGGCAAAAACATCGTATTTACAATCGGCAACGAAAACGGTGAAACAATCGGCACTCTCACATTGAAAAACGTCAAAGGCAAAGACATCAGGATAAACGGCGAAGCGAGACAGTATTCCGAATCCGAAGTGTTAATGCCCAACATGATTGAAAGCGCACCGGTTAATCCCGAACCGATCGAAACAACCGTTTCGGAGTTGGCAAGCAGGGCAGACGACATGTGGTTTATTGCCGACAACAATTTTGAAGTCGACGAGCTTGCTTCGATAATACAGGATACGCCGCTCACTGCCTGCAACTCGGTCGAACAGATCATGTCTCTTGATCCCGACGCGGTATTTAAGAGCAAACAGTCGTCACTGTTGACTTTCAATCGGCATAAGAAATAAACGCAATAAGAAATTCGCGCAATCAAAAAATGCGCATAAAAAAATTGAGGCTTCTCCGCGCGGAGTTGCCTCGATTTTTTGTTCGGTGATTTCGGCGATAAAGTCATGCTCTGTCGACACTGCCGAGCATTTCCATCTTCTGCATTACGTATGCTTTTATCCGCTCCATTCCGACGGCGGAGTACTTTTTCGGATCGAACGCCTCCGGATTTTTCGCGATGAATTGCTTTACTCCATCCGTAAACGCAATGCGCAGATCGGTCGCGTAATTCACTTTGCAGATGCCAAGTTTGATGCACGCGATCACTTGCTCGTCCGGCACGCCGCTTGTTCCATGCATGACCAGCGGAATGTCGATCGCACTCTGAATTTTGCCGAGCACTTCGATATTCACTTTCGGCACGCCTTTATAAACTCCGTGCGCGGTTCCGATTCCGACCGCGAGTGAGTCGACGCCCGTGCGCTCGACAAAATCCGCCGCCTCTTTCGGATCGGTGTAGGGATTATCGTCGTCATTCTCGAGATCGTCTTCCTTGCCGCCGACTTTACCGAGCTCGCCCTCGACCGGCACGCCGCCCGCATGACATGCATCGACGACCGACTTCGTCAGCGTGATGTTCTCTTCAAACGGCAGTTTCGAGCCGTCGATCATGATCGAAGTATAGCCCGCGCGGAATGCCTGCATTGCCATCGAAAACGAATTGCCGTGATCGAGATGCATCACAACCGGCACGTTTGCACGTTCGGCCGCTGCTTTCACGTTGGCGAAGTAATAATCCACTCCGGCGAATTTGATCGTGCCCGGCGTCGTCTGCATTATCACCGGCGAGTTCTTTTCTTCAGCCGCCGCCAGCACCGCCATTACGAATTCCATATTTTCGACGTTGAATGCCCCGACCGCGTAGTGATTTTTCTGCGCGTCGAGCAACAACTCTTTGCTCGTTACCAATGCCATTGTTCGTTCCTCCCCGCCGATTTTCAACCGAGTTTCTGCTGTTGAGTGCCGTAAAGATATTCGTCGATGCAATTGCAGACGCGATCAAGCACTAACGTCTTCGGATCGTTTGCGAGCTCGCCGTTGCGCACCTTCGTGTACTGAATAGGCAGGAACTGATCGAGCAGACCGAGCGGCACGCCGTCTTTGAAGTTCTCGAACAGCTTGCAGATCGCCTGCTCGACTTCCGGCGACGAGTAATAATACCGCCACCGATCCGAGAACGAATACTTGCGTTTGTAAGCGATCTCCGCCGCACTGCCGTAGTAATGCTTCGCGAAGTATTTCGGATTGTTTTGCATCGTGTTGTCAAGTGCTTCCATGAAGTAACTCTGCCGCTCGGGGTGATCGCGGAGCATTTCCTTCTCGGCGTACGACAGCGCAAACAATCCTTCTCGAAGCGCAAGCGTCAGTCCCGGTCCGACTTTCAAAATTGCGAAGCCGTCTTCGACCAATTCGCGCAGTTTGTATTTCGTTTGATAATCCGTCGAATGCCCCTCGAAAATCAGATTCGGATAATCCTTGATTGCCGCCGACAATTCGACTGCCTTCTCTCGAACGTACTCGGTACAACCGGCGTCTTTTTCTTCGACGCCCGGCTGAACGACGACCGCGATCACGTACTTCCACGCATCTTGCAATCCGTGCTCGGCATAAGCCTTCTCGAATGCTGCGACCGTTGCTTTGAAATCGGCAACTCTCGTGACTTGCACTCCGATATCGACTTCGTCTTGCGAGCCGCCCGGGATCGGCACTTCGCTTCCAACCACGTAGACCGGATGAATTGCGTTCGGATTGGATTTTTTGAGCTCGGCAAAGGCATTTTCGGCAATGCGGGCGAGTTCGGCTCCGCGCCGTGCGATCGTTTCATCCGACAAACGGACGTTCGGATCGTCGCTCGCAACCTTCATGCTCGTGTCGATGTGGATTTTCGTAAAACCGGCGAGTACGTATTGCCGAATCAGCTCACTTGACTCGGACATTGCCTTCGCCTCGTCGTATTTGGCAAAAGTCAGCGGTCCGAGATGATCGCCGCCGAGAATCATTCGCTCGGTCGGCAGTCCGACATGCTCGGCGAGCTCGGTGCAGAATTTCATGAAGTCCGCCGGTTTCATGCCGGTGTAGCCGCCGTATTGATCGACTTGATTCGCCGTCGACTCGATCAAAAGAACGGTTCCGGTCTCTTTCGCATGACGCATGCAAGCCTCGAGCGTAAGACTGTTGCCGGTGCAGGCGGAGTAAATGCCGACCGCTTCGCCCGATTTCTGCAACTCGACGAGTTTTCTCAAATAATCAGCCATTGATCAACTGCTCCCTTCAAAGAATTATTCTTCCTGAGCTTCGCCCTCTCCGAGTTCTTCAGCCCATTCTTTGTATTGCCGACGTGACCAAATGATGGTGTAAGCGACGCACACGACGTAAATGGCTGCCGCAATGCCGAGTGCACCCGCATCAGTCGTGTTTGCGAGTTGGACGAGGATAAACGTCAACGGACTGCCGCCCTGATCGAGGGAAGCGACTTGCGAAATGCCCTCGCTGACTTGCCCGACACTTTGCGCCATTTGAGTATGAAGTCCGATCATCATGTTTGAAATCCAGAGCGTGAACGCCATTATGATGCTGCCGGAGATGATCGTGCGGAAGAGATTGCCGCCGTGAATTGCGACCGCCATTGCAATAAAAAATCCGATCGTCGGAAGATCGCCGAAGGGCAGAATGATATTGCCCGGCACGATTGCGGCGACGAGGATCGTGATCGGAATGAAAAGCAGAGATGCCGTGACGACGACCGAATCGCCGAGCAGGAGTGCGCAGTCAAGTCCGATGAAAAATTGCGCGCCCGCAAATTTCTCCTGCAATTTCTTTTTTGCGACTTCGGAGATCGGAAGCAGACCGCCCATGATATATTTGACGACGACCGGCATAAGCACGATGACTGCCGCCATTTGAATTGCCAGAGTCAAAATTCCTTTGACATCGTAACCGGCGAGGATGCCGATGACGACGCCCATGATGCCGCCCATTACCGAAGGATCGCAGATCGCTCCGAACTTGCTCTGCAGTTTCGTCGGGTTCACATCGATGTCCTTAATGCCCGGGATTTTATCGAGGATCGCGTCGAGCACGACGGCAAGCGGCGCGTATAATCCGGTGGTTCCATGTGGCATAGTGATTCCTTCGAGTCCGAAGTAACGATCGACAAGCGGCGCAAACCAATCGCCGAGCTTATAAGCAAACGCGGCATGGATTGCAACCGCTGCCATAGCCATCGTATAACTGCCGGTCGCCAGATCGACCATCGCGCCAGTAAACGTGAAATGCCAAATGTTCCAAATGTCTATGTTGACGACGCGCGTGAGCTTGAGCGCGATCATGATCAGGTTGACGACGATCGACAGCGGTATTGCCACGAGCGCAATTCGGCTTGCCCAAGCCATAGGCGACGAACCCGGCCAACCGATATCGATGACGCTCAGGCTGATACCGAAGTTTGCACTCATTGCTTTTGCTGCCGGTGCGAGATTGTTGAGCATAAGTCCGATAACGAGCCCGATTCCGATGAAGCCGATGCCGATCGAAATGCCGCTCTTAACCGCGCGACTGATCGGAGTGCCGAGGCAGATCGCGATAACAAAGATCACCAGCGGCAACATTACCGCCGCGCCCAAATCGATGAAGTATTGAACGACGCTGAGGATCATGTCCATGAAAGATTGCCTCCTTCCTGTTTATAAAACAATCGGGCGACTTCACGTATTTACTTGCCGATTGATTTGCAAAGCCGCCCGATTCGTTCAACTATAAGGGGAATTGGTTTTGATGGAAGATTGGAGATTACTTTTTGAGAATGTCGAGGATTTTCTTCTCGGTTGCCTCTTTGTTGATTCCCGTCAAAAATGCCATTCCATTCACGTACGGTGTTTTCCACGTCGGTTTGATGCGCATGGTCGTGATGACCAAATCGACGCCCGCGAGGTTGCCCTCGATCTCGATGATGCGCATCTGCTGAACGTCCGCGTCGATGCCGTTCGCCTTGCACAGATCGCGAACCGCGTCCGCCGCTACCGTCGATGTTGCGACTGCTCCGCCGCATGCCACGATGATCTTTTTCTTTGCCATTTTGATTGCCTCCCGATTATTTTTTATTGAAGTATTGCTCCATCACATTGAAAATATCGCGCGGAGTGTTGCCGAATTGAAGCGCGCGAATTACTTCCGGATTTTGGAAGCTCGTGAACATCTCACGCAGGATTGCGAGATGCTGACCGCTGTCTTTAAGCGCGAGCAGGAATACAAATTCCGCCTCGACCGTTTCCTCGGGATCTTCCATCGAGTGAAACCGCACCGGCTTTGCCAATTTCGCGACTGCAATGCCGTTCTTGAGCACATTGCCTTCGGGCGTCGCGTGCGGAATCGCAATCGCCGCGCCCTGCAACCCGAGTCCTGTCGGGAAATTGCCTTCGCGCTCGAGCACTTTTTCTATGTACGTCGCATTGATGTAACCGGCATCGAGCAGGATTTTGCCGACTTTCTTGATCGCGTCGCCGGAATTGTTTGCTTTCATGTCGACCGCGACGATCTTTTCGTTGAAGAAGTCGTCTTTCGTCTTGTCGTCCGCCACATACATGACTTTGATCGCACCGCTCGTACGATCGGTGAGCGTCTCGAATGCCTTGATGCCGTCGCTGAGTTTGAACTTGTGCGTGATCAACTCGTCGACCTTGATCTTGCCGGAGCCGATCAATTCTGCCGCGCCGATCCAATCGCTTCCCGGAAACGGCGATTTGAAACTCTGCCACGAACCGGTGACATTGAGCTCGCCGCGCAGGATTTTCTCGAACGACTTCGCCGGAATTTTGACTTCATTGTGCGCGGTGCCGATATAAACGACCGTGCCCTTCTTCTTGACGAGATCGAGAATTTGCGCCT
>CALGGX010000033.1 GCA_937916025.1 uncultured Selenomonadales bacterium | reverse complement strand
CCTGACGGGCACCTTTCAGAATCAAGGGCTTTCGTTTCTGTTTATTTTTCCATTGTAATAACTGATCGTAAGCTTTGCGGTACATAGCGGCTCTATTCCCTTTCCAACACCCTTAAAGGATCGTTGAAAAAAGGTTACCATAAAAATCCTGATTTTTCAATGTTTTACACATTTTTTGGACTTTATTTTAAAATTTTTACACATTTTTATGACTTTATTTTGGATTTTTTACACATTTTTCGGACTTTCAAATGGACTGTTTTACACATTTTCGCGACTTTCCCGTATGCAAGCGACCTGGCAAAACATCTTTTCCAACATTTTCAACGGAAAAAATCCTCACAAATCCCGCACCGCGTCCTTCATTGACCGCACATATTCCGCAACCGGCGTTACCGCATCCCGTCCGTGCTCGGCAATCATACGAACGATTGCCGATCCGACCATACCCGTATGACCAGCTACATAGATTTTTGCGTTCTTTTCCATGTTTACACTCCCAAAATTCCATTCCGCATTGCAGAACGGAACCTCGGGAGTGTTACGTCAGCGTTTCAACTTATCAAAAAACACGCGGATACTCCCGACAATTTTGTCGAGATGATCTCGCGTCAAACCATGATGACAGCCGACATAAAAGCCGTAATGATTGATCCATTCCGCAATCGGAAATTGATGTTCAATATCTCCGAAAAGCTGTTTGTACAGAGGCTGATTGAGCAACGGCATCATCGGACGAGTCTCGATATTCTCGTGCTCGAGCCAATGCGTAAGGTCGTCGCGCTCAAACGGCGCGTTCTTTTTGATCACGATCGGATACATCATAAACGAGTGCGTGACATAATCCGGGTACCATGGCAATTGCAGATACTCTTGAAAATCCTGCAATTGATCGGTCAAATACGCAGCATTCGATTGCCGGGTGCTCATAATGAACTCGCGGTTTTCGAGCTGATCGAGACCAAGTGCGCCTTCAAGTTCGCCGATGCGATAACTGAAGCCGAGCCGCACGAACATGAATCGCTTGTCCATTTCCGTCTGCAGCCGAAGCGGGCAGACTTTTGTCGGATCGGATGCCAGACATTTTTCGCAAGTGCAGGCGCGTCCGTGTGCAATCAGCGAACGCGACATTTCCATGATCTCTCGATCATTCGTCGTTATGACGCCGCCGACTCCGGTCGTGATCGTGTGCGCAACGTATGTGCTGAAGCCGGCGACTTCTCCGAAGCTGCCGACTTTTTTGCCCTTGTATGTTGCGAAGTGAGCTTCCGCGCAGTCTTCGATGATCTTCAAACCGTGCCGCGCGGCAATGTCGACGATCGGATCCATTTCGCACGGCTGACCGAACAGATGCACCGGCATAATCGCGACGGTGTCTTCATCGATCTTGTCTTCAATCAGATTCGGATCGATGTTGTAAGTGCGTGCGTCGACATCAACGAAGACCGGCTCGAGACCGGCGTGCAGACACGCGTTCGACGACGCGATAAAGGTAATTGCCGGGACGAGAACTTTGCGTTTTCGTTCCCCCCCCCTGTGTTGAGAGTTTCCGATCGCACCAACCGAATTTTTCCTTCATCGCCTCGAGACCGACATGCAGAGCCGAAGTGCCGCTGTTCAACGCAATCCCGTACTTCTGATCATGAAGTCGGGCGAACTCCTTCTCGAAACGATGAACCATCTCGCCTTGCGACAAACGACCGGCATCGAGCGCGGCGTTGACGTATTTTCTGCCGACGTCGCTGACGTATGCCCAGCCGATTCCGATTTTCTCCATTGACTTCTCTCCCAAAATATGTTGTCGATAAAATTCAACCGTCCGACGAATGCCCTCGTGCAATC
>CALGGX010000032.1 GCA_937916025.1 uncultured Selenomonadales bacterium | reverse complement strand
CCGATTGAATTCGATCTCGCAAATGTACACCGGCCTTGCCTATCAGTACGACAACAATTCCAATTCGAGCGCGACTTGCGAAGGCGTTAAAACAGTCAGCGTCGGGCAGAGCGGTTCGAGCGGAATGTTGGAGCTCGGCTGGCTGATCCGCCCGATACGAAACAATCCTTGGACGCTCGACATCCACACGACCGGTTGGATCGGCATGCAAGAAGGTTTTACTGCCATGGCGAAAGTCAAAAAGGCTTTCTGAATTTCAATCGACGCAATCAAAAAAACGGCGGATCACTCCGCCGCTCTTTTTTTTGCCGAATGCTCAACTGTAGACCGTCATTCTGCCCTCGTAAAACAAACTCTTCGTCTCGCCGCCCGGCGCGGTATAATCAATGTAATAAGGCAACCGCTCGACTTCGACAATCAAATTTTTCTTGGTCGGATCTTTTATTTCTCGATAAGCAATCTTCATGTCGACAAGATCTCGCGCCGAAACCTGTTCGCCCGGCATTACATGCCGCGTGTAAATTCCGCATCGACTCAAATATCGATTGAATTGCGCCAAGAAATTCCGATAAAATTCCGGATTGCGCGCCAAGCCCCGATAACTCATTGCGGTCACGCTGTCGATCAATGTCTGTTTGAATATCTCGAAAAACTTCTTGGTGATCTCTTCGGATGCATTGCCCTCGGTATATTCTTTGAAGTCAATCTTCGATGCAAATTTCTGCAGGTTCCGAACATGCCGATCCAAACTCCGAAGAAAGATCACGTTGTTTGCGCCCTTCGTCGTTTCCAAAAACTTTTTCAATTCATCGATGTCGGTTGCCGCATTGAGTTTCGCGGCAATCTCCTCCGAAGTTCCGGCGATATATACTCCGTTCCGCGCGGAAATTTCAAACGGCAGAATTTTGATCGGAATTGCTTTTTGCTTCGGCGCGATCGTTTGCTTGCTCGGTTGCGCGGCATTCTTCGGCTCCGGTTTCGTCGGTTCAATCGGCGGTTCCGCTTGCGATTTCGCCGAAGTCTCGAGCATTTTCGATTCCAAGTCCGCCAGTCGATTTGACAGAATTTCAAAATGATTGCCGAGTTCGCGGATTGCCGTGTCTTTCATGTCAAGCTCCGCCTTCAACTCTTCGGCTTGCGCCCGCAGTTGTTTGATCTCTTCTTCTTTGTTTTCGATGCGCTCGCTGAACAATTGCCACAGCTGTTTGATTTCTTCGTCTTTCGCTTCCGTTTGACTGACAAATTGCTGCTTTTGATCGTTGAAATCGCCGAGTTGCTCCGATTGACTCAGCCGAATTTGCGCGAGCGTCTGATATATTTTTTCGAGCTCCGCTCTCGACTCGTCAAACTTCGGCTGCAATTCCGCAATCAACTGCTCCGAATTCGGCAATTGATCTTTTGCCTCCACCTTTGACGACAATGTTGACACATTCGACTTCAGCGTTTCGATCTCGGAATTCATATCGGCTTGCATTGCTTTGAATATTTTTTCGAGTTTCGATTGCAAATCGGTCGCGTATTCTTCAAACGGAAATTCCGGCTTCGGTTCCGGAATGGAAAGTTTCAATTCTTCGAGTTCCGGCTTCAGTTCTTTCAAGCCGTCAACGTCCGTTTTCATGCGCTTGAGGATCGTCAACTCCGCCTTCACTTGCTTGAGCTCGTCCTGCATGACCATCGTCGACCGAACGTTTTTGAGTGTCGCGCGGAGTTCGTCAAGCTCCGCTTTGTTTTTTCGCAAAATGCCGAACGCCGAAGTTACGTCGTCCGAAAGCGATTTTGAATCGCCCGAAGTCTCCTCGAGTTTTTTGAGCCGAAGCGTATGTTCATCAATCTGATCGATCAAGGGCTCCAAATCGCGAATGCGCATTTCATGTTGCACCTTCGTCGGACGCAAATCTTTTTCAATCCGATCGGTGATATTGTCGACTTCCGACTGTAAATTTGCCAATTGTCTCAACGCGGCGTCGAGTTGGTAGAGTTTTTCGATTCGCTCGCGCAATTCATCCGTCGTTGGTACGAACCATTGCATTTGCCTTTCACACCGTCCTTATTTCAACGCCGCCGCTTTTTCATCATCATACGCCGGCTTATTCATGATCTGAATGTTGTACGGATCGAGATGCACGCTTACTTTTTCGCCCTGTACGCGTCCGACAATCGACTGCACCAGCCAATCGAAGCCGCCCGCCGACACCGTAATGTCGTAATTCATTCCCTTGAAAACGACGTTCGTCACCGTGCCGTTGAGCGCGCCTTCAATCGGCTCTTTCAACACGATGTCTTCGGGTCTGATCTGCACGTCGACGGGACATTCTTCGCCGAAACCGCTGTCGACGCAAGGATATTCGATGCCGAGAATTCGCACGAGTTTATCGCGCACCATGACGCCGTCGATGATGTTCGAGTCGCCTATGAAATCCGCCACGAATGCATTTTCCGGTTCGTTGTACACCTGCTCGGGCGTGCCGATTTGCTGAATGTAACCTTGGTTCATCACGACGACGGTATCCGACATCGATAACGCCTCTTCCTGATCATGCGTGACGAATACGAATGTGATTCCGACTTCGCGTTTGATGCGAACCAATTCCCGACGCATCGAGCGACGCAATTTCAGATCCAACGCCGAGAGCGGCTCGTCGAGCAGAAGAACGCGCGGCTCGTTGACGATCGCGCGCGCGATTGCAATGCGCTGTTGTTGCCCGCCGCTGAGTTTTGTCACGTCATGATTTTCAAAGCCGTCGAGATTGACGAGTTTCAGCGCGTATTTGATCTTGTCGCGAATGTACTCGTCCGTCTTGCCGGAAATGCGCGGCCCGAAGGCGATGTTTTCGGCAACCGTCATATGCGAGAACAGGGAATATTTTTGAAACACGGTGTTGACGGCGCGGCGATTGGGCGGCAGATGCGTGATGTCTTTGCCGTCGAAAAGAACGCGTCCTTCGTCGGGCGTCTCGAAGCCGCCGATGATCCGAAGCATCGTCGTCTTGCCGCAACCGCTCGGACCGAGCAGTGTGATGAACTCGTTTTCATGGATTGTCAGATCGATCTCGTCGAGTACAGTCAATTTTCCGAACCGTTTGACGACTTGCTCCAGTCGAATTAATTCCCTTTGCATTTCCCGCTCCTCTCGGCGATTGTTCGCGCAAAAAAAAATTCTGCCGCAAATTCTATCACAGAAAACGGCTGCGAGCAATGGTTTTATTGTTGTCAAGTGCTCAACGGCAATCAAAATTTCTCGCGATGAATTTTTTCGAGCTTCAGTCGATCGAGATCATGCGGCTTCGACGAACGCTCCGGCACTCCGATCGACAGCACCGATTGACATTGAAAATTTGTCGGGAAGCCGAGCAACTCGCGCAAAAATTCTTCGCTCGGACGCCCGTCTTCGGCATCGCGCGCGCGGACTTGGATCCAACAACTTGCGAGTCCGAGCGATGCCGCCATCAAATGCATCGACATCATTGCCACGGAGGCGTCTTCGATGATCACGTCCGACTTCTCGCGATCGGCGAGCACGACGATTGCCGCACCGGCTCCTTCCAACATTTTTGCCGCTCCGACTCTGCAGTGTGACATTTTTTCGAGCATCGACTTGTCTTTGACAATGATGAACTCGCACGGATATTTCGAGTGCCCCGAGGGGCTCAACAAGCCCGCGCGGACGATCACATCAAGTTTTTCGTCGTCGACCGGCTCCGATGAATATTTCCGAACGCTCCTCCGCGCCACCATCAATTTGAACGTATCGTTCATTGCGATCACTCCTCGAAAATTTTTCTCGATTGTAGCAGAAAAATGTTTGACATTCAAGCCGCGCCGTGATAAATTCGATAATGTTAAGGGATAATATTTTTTTGACAAGGATGGTGAATGACATGCCTACTGTTACAAACATGATAAGCGGCACGGCGATGATGTTTCGCTCGGCGGCGAAGGACGGCACGCTGTTCAGCTCGAGCAACAACAATTTGCTCGGCGGCTCGACGAACACGTTCGGCTCGAACAATCGGACGCAAAATTCGATCTCGACGTTGTGGAGCAATTACAATTCCTCGCTGTCGAATGCGTCGTCGGGCTTGTCGGGCTTGAGCGAAATTCGCGGCAACGTCAGCTCGCTCGTTCGCTCTTATGACGACACGAAGAACAATTTCTACCGCGACTTCGACGAGACGATGGAAAATCTTTCCAATAACGCCGCCAATATCAGAAATTACAATTTCAATGTCGGCGAGAACGCGCTCACGACGACGGAAAGCGTCAATGACAAAGGCGAAACCGTTCAGACGACGACGCGCTCGCAAGAACTCAACGATGCGATCAAAGCCGTTTCGGATTTTGCAAAGAGCTACAACAGTGCGATTGACTTTTTTGCAAACAACAACGATGTATCGAAACGCGTCGGCAGAATGCAGACGATGTTTGCGGATACGACTTATCGCTCGGCGAATTACAACGCAATCGGTCTGAACATCGGAAGCGACGGCAAGATCACGATCGACGAAGACAAACTTGCGCAAACGATTGCGAATGATCCGAGTCGCGTGTCAAATGTGCTCGGACGCGACGGCTTGAGCGGCAAGGCGGACTCGCATGTGTCGACGGCGAATTCGATGCGCTCCCGACTCTTCCCGTCCGCGAAAACTCTGATCGGCAATGATTTGTCGGCGGCTTCGCTGTATACCGGCAATGCTTATCGCAATATCACTTCGTATTCAAATGTTGGCAACCTTGTCAACATGATGTTCTGAATATTTCCGAATTCGGACAGAAATAAATTTTTCGAGCCGCTCAATCGCGAGCGGCTTTTTTTATGCGCTGAAAGGATCAACAATTTTTTTGTCGAAAGAAATTATCGAGAAATGATTTGGAGGCAATGATATACATGCAGAGTTTTGAAACTGAACTCGGCGGAAGGAAATTGATCGTCGAGACCGGCAAGATGGCGAAGCAGGCAAACGGCGCGGTGCTCGTCCGCTACGGCGATACGGCGGTGCTGGTAACGGCAACGATGTCTGCCGATCCTCGCGAGGGCGTCGACTTTTTTCCCTTGACCGTCGATTACGAAGAGAAAATGTACGCCGCCGGCAAAATCC
>CALGGX010000031.1 GCA_937916025.1 uncultured Selenomonadales bacterium | reverse complement strand
CGGTTGCAGATCATCAGCGACGTGGGACTCGGCTATATCAAACTCGGTCAACCGGCAACGACACTGAGCGGTGGCGAGGCGCAACGCGTGAAGCTGGCGACGTAGTTATCACGGCAATCGACGGGTCGGACGCTTTACATTCTCGACGAACCGACGACGGGTTTGCATGCGGCGGATATCGATCGGCTGTTGAAGATTTTGCAGAGATTGGTCGACGGCGGTAACACGGTCGTGGTGATCGAGCACAATCTCGACGTGATCAAGAGCGCGGATTGGATAATCGATCTCGGACCGGAAGGCGGCGATTTGGGCGGGAATGTAGTGGCGTGCGGCACGCCGGAGCAGTTGTCTGAAGTCGCCGAATCCTACACGGGGCAATTTCTCAAACGTCTTACCAACTGATTGCCTGATACAACTCGTTCAGCGTTTTTAACTCGTCATTGCCTTCGAGCAAATTTCGATAGAACAGATATGATTTTCGTGCTCTTTTATCTGCCGAATTGGCACCGTTTCGCGGCTCATGTTGCAGGGCGCGGAAATATGACTCGAATTTTCGATTGACTTCATCGACGCACTCCCAAAAACGTAACGTCTGCTCTGCACTGAATTGTTCGCCGTACTTTTCATAAATTCTCCGATATACCCCGACATGCCTCAAAACATATGCCAATCGCGTGTTGGAGTTGCTGTTGTCCATCAATTTTCGATGCGCCGAATAAAACTGAGCGAAGTTCGGCTCCGAAGCGAGTTCCAAATCCTCGAGCAGATATCGGGCATAATGCGTATCTAATTGAAACGTGTCGAAAGACTCCAGTTGATCCGCATACGAATACGCATTTTCAAAGTACAATTTCGCGTCGGTGTATCGCTTCAAATTCAATGCCGTAATCGCAAATTGCAGCCAATAAAACGGATTGCCTTTGGCGTATTCTCGAATGGAATCGTAGTAATCGTAAAGCGACTGCTCGTCGTAACTGTTATTGAAAATCGGCAGAAGTGAAGTTCGCGAGGTCAAAGTTCGGCGCAACATGAAATACTTCTTTCCATGCTCCGGCATCGACCGACGATACATTTGCTTGATGACATTCAGCAATTCGGACTTATTGTCGAGCGTTCGGATTGTATACTGCGCAAAAATGGCGGAACGAAACCTTGCATTGTCAAACATGCTTCTCAATTCGCGATCGTAAGTCAACGATTCGATTGCGGACGGCGCAATGTTTATCAGTCGGCAGATTTCATACGTCTGCAACTCGAAATGGCATATCTCACACACCGAAAGCGCAAAGACGTATTTCTTCAGCACTTCGTCTTCAAGTTTGTCGAACAGCTGCTTCAATTTGCTTTTGATCGATTGCGAGTCAAGCAACATGTAAAATACTTCCGACAATCGGCTGTGATAATCGTCTTTGACCAGCCTGATCTTTTTGCCGCCGGATAAATTTGCATGGCGTCCCCAGAGTTGATAATGATTCATTAATTTTATCAGACGCGCGCATTCGGAATCGCCAAGTTCGTTGACGTTTTCGAGGAAAATTTGCTTGCTGTCGAGCCGATATTTCGATTGGATTTGATCGAGTAACAAAATATTTAATGATGATCGGCAGGCGGCGACGATTTTTATGTTTGGAAATGGCGCATCGGCGTATTCTCGGAAAAAATTCATATGTTGTTCGTAATTGTCGAGCACGATTACTTGTCGAGCTTCGACGCGTTTACCGAGTTCGCGAAGATCATCGGCAATGTGCTCATCGTTTTTCGGAATGAAAACATCGTTCTCTTCGATCAACCGACTGATCAAACAATCGAGAAAAACTGTTTTGCCGTTGCCGAGATCGGCATGGACGAGGCAAATGTTATGTGTGTCGAAATTGCGGATAATGTTTTCGATGTGCTCTTCGCGTTTCAAGAAGAATTCGTCCGACGTCCGAAACCACAATCGATCGTATTTGCCGAACGTCAGCAGATCAAGCACTTCGGCAGCTTTGATTGTTTTCGGAATGTAATCACTCGGATTGATTTCAGTCAAACTCATAAGCTCGCGCTTCGGCGGTTTCGGAATATACTCGGTGCGAATTTGTTTGATTGTCTCCGCAAAACCTTCGGCTTCGATTTTGTACAGCTGCCCCCATTTATTCAGCCGATATTCCTGATTGCCGTCAAGCTGTTTTCGATCTATGAAGATTGATTTATCCCGAATGCGATTGTACATGACTTTCTGGAGATCCAAATCGTAGCGCATCGAATAGCCGATGAAGAAAATATTTCGGCAGTAATTTATGTCGTGTTCGAATTGCCTGCCCCACGGCGAATCCATAAAATCGACGTTGAGGTAATTGTCTTCGGTAATTTTGAACTCATTGAAAAACTTTTTCGACGTAAGATTAACGATGTAGCCGTTCATATGAACTATGGCACTTTCGATGTCTTTGAAATCGGTGACGGAGCCGGATACCGTGAGCGATCGCCGACGAATTTTTTGTTTTTTGGAAGAGACCTCGACGACGTTGTCATAATTCGTGGTGTAAATTCGTTGCCATGGAACACTGAGAATTACGTCCTGCACCTCGGAAGTTTGAATGCAAATGAGTTGTGATTTCAGAAAATCGATAAGTGCGTCGATGCCTTTACCGCATTTCGGATCGTTGATGAAGCGTTCGGAAACGACGGCAATATCGGGACTTTCCTCCAACTTCAAGACGCGGCACATTTCTTTCGATAAATCGGCGGCATTCAACATTGGTTTGCCGCTTTTATTAATTCCGCCGATTGAAAATCCTGCTCCCAAAAACAAAATTGCTTCGCCGTCCAAAGCTGCATGTACTGCTTCTTTCAATTGCTCGTCCATATCATGTTTCACCTCTACAAATGATTGTATAACACAAATTGCAATAAATTAAAAGAAAAATCCCCGAGCCGAAGCCCGAGGATTGTGTTGCGTTTCAATTACGGATCATTTTTTCTGTCGATGCCGCGCGGAGCTGACGAGCTCGAGCTTCGGCTTGAATGTCGCCGATACGTCGTCGAAATTCAGATCGATCGGTGTGTCCGGCGCGAGGATTTGATCAAGCGGCGATTCGGCGATCGGATCGTCTTGCTCGAACCAGTACTCGTCGATTGGAAGTTGCGCGCTCGAACCGGAATTGAGAGTCGCGCTCGTACCGTCCGCATTAATTACTTGAACCGGCGTTTCTTTTGCATTTTTGAGCGTGATCGAGCCCTTGCCAATGCGAAGAATCACATCATTGCCGCTGACGCTTGAGCTTTTAATCGAGCCCGACGTAAGTTGAATTATGTCATTCGCGAAGTAATTGATGATCACATCATCGCCGTCGCCGTTCGCATATTGATACAAGCAGGAGCCGACATTGAGCGTACTGTCGTCTTCAAACGCGATCGTGTCATTGCCGCGTCCGCCGTTGATTGTCGCCGATCTTCGAGTGCGTTGGATATAGTCGTTTCCGGTGCCGGCATAAATCTCTGCCTCAAGCCCCCAATTCATGATCGAATCGTTGCCTGCACCGCCATCGATCGTAACATATCTGCTGTAATACGTATTTGTGATAGAATCGTTGCCGTTGCCCGCCTCGACCGCCGTCAGCGAAGCCCAATTTACTATGTCATCATTGCCCGCACCTCCGTTGATCGAATTATACGAGCCTCTGCTTTCGATTGAATCATTGCCCGCGCCACTGTCAATCGTAATGTACTCACCGTCGCACCATAAATAATCATCCCCTTTTAATGCACGAACCAGTACATTTGAACCACTTGTGCCTATTCTGTCGGTATCATTACCGCCTTCGAGAGTGACATTGCTGTCAGAGTTGGAAATGAGCTTGACGGCATCATCGGGATTAATGATCGTATTGTTGCCTTCGGAATCGGTAACACTGATCGCATGGGTTCGCCCATCTGTGATTTTCATTGAGCCGTTGCCGATCTTCAATACGCGATCGAATTTTAAGTTGATAACTTGATCGAGTGAGCCGGACGTCAGACTGATGTAGATCATTCCGTCTTCGTAGCTCGGAATTTGAATAAGGTCGTCGCCGTCTCCGCTCGCATACAGCAGAATGCTGCCGGTGCCTTCAACAGTTACGAGACCACTGCCACCGCCAACAGACAAAAACGATGTACCTCCCGCGTAAGAGATAGTGTCATTGCCCGCGCCGCCGCGTATCGTCGATTGAGGAATATTATCGCCGTAAATGATATCGTCACCGTCTCCACCGTCGAGCAGGAAATAGTAATTATACATGCCATCTTCGATTAAAATATCGTTGCCACTACCTCCGAGTACAGTTATATTATTACTGTCGTATGCATATATTTGATCATCACCATTGCCGCAGTTGAGAATCGCATTTTTACTGTCCAAAACCCAGAGAACATCGTCATTACCTTCGGCATTGACTGTGGTGTTGTTTGTATATTCGAGATAAATGCCGTCGCCTTCTTCGCCGCAATCGATTTTAGAATTTGAAGCCTCGGCTACAATAATATTGCTTCCTTGCTTACTGACAACCGTTGAATTGTTGCCGTTAACTTGAAGTTTCAATGTGCCGGTGCCGCCATATATGAGCGCATTATCGCCGTAAGAATTGACACGATTCACTCCGTTATTGGCGTAAATGACTGCGTCGTCGCCGTACGAATCGATCGTGTCATGTCCTTTGCCGCCGTCGATGGTCACGTTCGAGCCGCTTGATGTGATCGTATCGTCGCCATCGGAGCCTGTAATCGAAACGTTGTCAAGCGTATTGTTGAATTCCTCTCCGGCGTTGTGACCGTAGATCGTTGACAAGTTGTCGTTCGAGTCCATAATTTGAATCGGCTGAGCGTGAGCCTCTTCGAGGACAATAGAGCCTGTTCCGATCTTGAGAGTGACATCGTCGCCGTCGGAAATGACATTGTCGATCGTGCCAGAGAGCAGATGGATTGTAGTGCTCGTATTGTATTGTTTGGTGCTGATATAGTAGTTGATTATCCGATCATTGCCGTCGCCGTTGGCATATTGGAAAACATTTTTATGATATGAAGAGGTTATCAATGTGTCGTTGCCTTTGCCGCCGTGCGCAGTACCTTCCCCCATGCTGATGTAATCATTGCCGCCTTCAGCGTAAACCAGACCGGTATTAATCGTAATCCGATCGTTGCCTGCACCGCTTCTGACTGTTGAGCCGCCGGAATTGATAGTATCATTGCCTTTGCCGGTGGTGATGCTCCAACCACCATCGACAACATTATTGCCATCGCCGGCGTTGATCACCGCCCACGGGCTTGAAATGGTATCATTGCCGGAGCCTGTATTGACAGTTTCGCCTCCGGAAATCAAATTATTGCCTGCTTCATCGTTGATTATGACGTAGATATTGCCACTCAAAATCGTATCGTTGCCTGCTCCACCGTCAATCGTCGTCATATGATCTTCATCGTTGTAATAATGATAATAGCTAGAGGGATTTTCAACGTAATCATTGCCGGTGCCCGCATTGATCGACGTCCAACCGAGGTGGTTAATAATCGTATCATCGCCGTTTCCTGCATCAATTGTGGCGTGCCATCCTTCCGTGACGTAAATCGAATCTCTGCCGCTTGTACCGCTCAATATTGTATCGCCGCCATATTCATAAATGACGTTGACGACATCGATCGTCTGCAATTTGCCGGTACCGACCTTGACTTTGATCTGATCATGCGCGGCATTCTTCAATCGCACCGTGCCCGACTTCTTCGAGTTCTTCGCTTCGATAATGAAATCGTCGCCGTCAACGTAATACGTGTTGAGACTCCCCGATGCAATGTGTAATGTATCATTCGCGCCGAAGTTGGTAATGACATCGTCGCCGCCGTCCGCGCGGAACTGAAACACTCCCCCCTTCGACGAGCCGGTCAACGTATCATTGCCTGCGCCGCCATGAAGAGTGACTTTCGTGCCGCCGGTCGAACGGATTGAGTCGTTTCCTGCTCCGCCGAACACCGATACAGAATTGCCCTTGGTTGTGATCGTGTCGTCGCTGTTACCGCCGTTGATAGTCACACTCGCTCCCGTATTTTTGATCGAATCGCACGCACCCGAGCCGCTCACCAATTTTTTCGCCGTAGAGTTCGAGAGTTTGTTGATGAATTTAATTGTCTGCACCTTGCCGGTGCCAACCTTCAGTTTGATCGAACTCGCCGCCGCATTCTTCAAGCGCATCGTACCGGTCGTACTGCCACTCTTTGCCTTGACGATCAGATCATTGCCGTCGGCATAGCAGGTGTTGAGGCTCCCCGACGCGATGTGGAGTGTGTCGTTCGCTCCGAAATTGGTTATAACGTCCGAACCGCCGTTGTACCTGAACTGAAAAATATCCGCACTCGTCGAGCCGGTCAGAGTGTCGTTGCCTTTTCCGCCATGCAGAGTAACTTTCGCGCCACCCGTCGAACGGAGCGAATCATTACCCGCGCCGCCTTCGAGCGAGACACTTGCACCGTAGCTCGTCACGGTATCGTTGCCCTTTCCGGCGTTGATCGTCACGTTCTTGGCGCGATTGTTGATCGAGTCTGCCGAACTCGAACCGGTCACTGTTTTATTCTTCGTCGTGTTGTTGATTGTCGACATATTACATCACTCCTGTAAAAAACTTATTTTTTATTTTACAACGCCCCCCTATTTAAAATGCAAGAAAAAAATCCCCGAGACTTCTCTCGATGATTAAAAAGTCCGATCGATTGATGCTTACTTTTTCGACCAATGCCGCGCGGAAGTTGCGAGTTCGAGCTTCGGCTTGAACGTATCCGATACATCGTCGAAATTCAGATCGATCGGAGCGTCCGTCGAGATAATCTCGCCGAGCTCGTCATTCGATATCGCCGAATCCTGCTCAAACCAATACTCCTCACTCGGCAATTGAAAGTTCGTCGAGATCAATGCCGATTCGAGATCATTATTCTGCTTCGTGAACTTGTATGTCGACTCGACATCA
>CALGGX010000030.1 GCA_937916025.1 uncultured Selenomonadales bacterium | reverse complement strand
GATCCGATTCTTTGCGCAAATCATTGATCTCGGTAGCACGACGATTATCGCGATCTCGCATTTCGTTTTTGAAGTCGCGCATCTCTTGCATGAATGCATCGAACTTTGCATCCTGTACCGCCTGCCGCGCCTCCAAATCGCCGACGCGTTTCTCAATGCTGTTCTCTGCCATTTCAATCAGCTCCCCTTAAGGATTGTATAAATTATGGTTGCGAACATTGCTCCGAGCCCTATTGCCGCCGTCAAAAACAACTTGCGCACTTCTTTGCCGATACCCTTCACTTCGTTGCTGAGATTGTCGAATTTTCGATCCGATTCTTTGCGCAAATCATTGATCTCGGTAGCACGACGATTATCGCGATCGCGCATTTCTTGTTTAAACTCGCGCATTTCCTCGATAAATGCATCCATCTTTGACTCGATCGTAATCACGCGCTCCTCAATATTGTTTGTTGCCATTTCAATCAGCCCCTTTCGAGCGGATCAATTCGACGTTGACGTAACTTATCCCTGCCGATATAATATGCTCGAGAGGTGATCCCAATGTCCGGCTTTGAATCTGTCATTGAAAAATTCCGCGCGGAGTCCGAGTCAACCGTCGCACTCGGTAACTCCTTCGAGCAGCTCATTAAAAACTTCCTGCTGACCGATCCCGCGCGCAATTTTGCCGAGGTTTGGCTCTGGAATGAATTTCCCTACCGCGAGACGATCGATCTCGGCATCGACATCGTCGCGCTCGATCATCGCGACTGCTATTGGGCGATCCAATGCAAGTTTTGGCAACCGTACGCTCGCATCGATAAGCCCGCCGTCGACTCGTTCCTCGGCGCGTCCGGCAAATCCTTCCATGTCGACAACCAACCGCGCCGCTTCGACCGGCGACTTTGGATCGCTACCACCGATCTCTGGAATGCAAACGCGCTTGACGAGATCGAACATCAATCGCCGCCGTTCTCGCGCATCGGATTGGAAGACCTGAAACTCGCTCCCGTCGATTGGCAAAAACTCGAGCAAGGCATCGTCGGTCGAGAGGCTATTGTCAAAAACACACTCCGTCCGCATCAAGCCGAAGCCGTCAACAAAGTCGTCGAGAAATTCAAAACCGCCGATCGCGGCAAATTGATTATGGCTTGCGGCACCGGCAAAACCTTTACTTCGCTGAAAATCGCCGAACGACTCGTCGGGCATCGAGGTGTCGTTCTGTATCTTACGCCGTCGATCTCGTTGCTCAATCAGACGCTGATCGAGTGGACCGCGCAATCCGATATCCCCGTCAGTGCAATTTGCGTCTGCTCCGACGAGACCGCCGCCAAAGCCGACGACATCCCGCGCGACGAGCCGATCCTGCCTTCGACCACCGAGCCGAACGAGATCAATCGCCGTATCCGCGCGGATCAATTCAACGTCATCTTCTCGACATACCAATCTCTCGACGCCGTCGCCGCCGCTCAATCTCTTTCATTACGCATTACGCATTACGAATTACGCATTGATCTCATCATTGCCGACGAGGCGCATCGGACTTCCGGCTTCGAGGCGAAAGGCAAAACCGCGCCGCTCTTTAAACGCGTCCACGACAACGATTTCATTCGCGCCAAGAAACGCCTCTACATGACCGCCACTCCGAAACTCTATCGCATCGACAAAAAATCCGACGCCGACAATTTGACGCTCTGGTCGATGGACGATCCGACCGTCTTCGGCGAGGATTTTTACGTGCTCAAATTCAGTGACGCGCTCGATCACAATCTCCTGACCGATTACCGGGTGCTCGTCTTTACCGTCCGCGAAGAAGACGTGCCGACCGAACTCGCCGCTCAATTCAACCTCAGTGATATCGCCAAAATTTACGGTTGCGTCAACGCTCTCCAAAAAAAATTAGCCCGCGAGTCCGAGTACATACTCCGCGACGACCCCAACCCCATGCGCTCCGCCGTTGCTTACTGCTCCTCAATCAAAATGTCGAAAGATATCGCCCGACTCTTCAATGCGATCGAGCCGAAAATCGATGCCGATCATGTCGACGGCTCCATGCGCTCCGACCAACGCAAACATAAATTGGCGTGGCTCAAAGAACCGCACTCCTCAATTACGAATTACGCATTACGCATTACGCATTGCCTTACCAACGCGCGTTGCTTGTCGGAAGGCATCGACGTGCCCGCGCTTGACGCCGTCATGTTTTTATCGCCGAGAAAATCCCAAGTCGATATCATTCAAGCCGTCGGACGCGTCATGCGCAAAGCCGAAGGCAAAAATTACGGCTATGTCATTCTGCCGATTGTCATCCCGCTCGGCGCAAACCCCGTCGACGAACTCAATCATAACAAAGACTTCGACGTCGTCTGGCAAGTGCTCAATGCCCTCCGCGCTCACGACGACCGCTTCTATATCGAAGTCAACAAACTCGCGCTCAACAACAATCAACACGCGCTCGGCAAGCGCAAACTCATCATCGACGTTCCGATCGAGTATCAGATGACGCTCGACTTCGGCGAATACAAACGAGCAATCGTGGCGCGCATCGTCGAGAAGGTCGGCGATCGCCAATATTGGGCGACGTGGGGCAGAGATGTTGCCGTCATTGCCGAGCGTCATAAGGCGCGCATCAAACAATTGATCTCCGTCAAGGGCAAACATCAGACCGCCTTCAATGAATTCCTCGGCGGACTTCGGCGAAACATTAATCCGTCCGTCACTGCCGATGACGCCGTCGACATGCTCGCACAACATCTCATTACGCGTCCGGTTTTCGAGGCTCTTTTCGAGAACTTCAACTTCATGAAGCAGAACGCCGTCTCACGATCGATGCAAAACATCTTAAATCTGCTCGACGATGCCGCCGTCGATAAAGACAACGAAAAGCTCGATCGCGTTTATAAATTCGTGCGCGAAAAGTGCTCCGACATTCAAAATCCGTCCGATCGGCAGAAGATCATCATCGAGCTCTACGATAAATTCTTCAAAGTCGCGCTGCATAAGACAGTCGAAAAGCTCGGCATCGTCTATACGCCGGTCGAAGTCGTCGACTTCATTTTGAAAAGCGTCGATGCCGTCCTCCGCGCGGAGTTTGATCGGACGCTGTCGAGCGAAGGCGTCCACATCCTCGATCCGTTCGCCGGTACCGGAACATTCATCACACGCTTGATCGAGCTCGGGCTGATTGACGACGCCCTCGAGCGCAAGTATCGCTCGGAGTTGCATGCCAATGAGATCGTCCTGCTTGCCTATTACATTGCGGCGATCAACATCGAAAATGCGTATCACGCGCGCGCCGATTCCGGCAATTATCAATCGTTCGAGAACATCTGCCTGACCGATACGTTTCAGCTCGCCGAACTCGACGATGTAACCAATCTCTTCAACTTCATGATGGAGAACTCGATACAAGTCGAGCGGCAGCGTCAAACCGATATTCAAGTGATTGTCGGCAATCCGCCCTATTCGTTTGGACAAAAATCAGCGAATGACAATGCACAAAATCAAAAATACGCGCAACTCGACAAACGTATCGCCGATACTTATGTCAAATTCACGAAAGTAAACAATAAAAATCGTATTTATGATAGTTATATTCGCGCGTTTCGATGGGCGAGCGATCGGATTGGTGAGAGCGGCGTAATCGGATTTGTAACCAATGGTTCTTGGATCGATTCAACAGCTACGGACGGTTTCAGATCATGTCTCGAGGACGAGTTTACTTCGATTTACGTGTTCAATCTGCGCGGCAATAAACGGACAATGGGCGAGCTTCAACGTAAGGAACGCGAAAATGTCTTCGGGCAGGGCAGTCGGGCTCCGATTGCGATCACGATCCTCGTCAAAAATCCCGAGCACAATCGGAAGGCGGAAATTCATTACGTCGACATCGGAGATTATCTCGATCGGAAGGCGAAGCTCGATCGGATCAATGCGCTCGACAATTGTCTCAGCGATCAATTCACTCGCGAGTCGACGATCATCGAGCCGAACGAGAAGCATGATTGGATCAATCAACGCGGCGATCTCTTCGATCGAATGATCAACATCGAGCCGCAGAAAAAATTCAACGCATCCGCGCGGAGTTTCTTCTCGACATTCTCGTTGGGCATTGCTACTGGGCGTGATACTTGGTGCTATAATTTTTCTCGAGACGAACTTGATCGAAATATGAGGCGGACGATCAATTTTTACAACGAAAATCTCGGCTCCGATCCAATTTTCGATTCAACGAAGATCAATTGGACTCGGGCAACGAAACAGAAATTGAATCGCGGCGAAAAAATTATTTTTGACGACGATCGGATCGTCGAGAGCATGTACCGACCGTTCTGCCGTCAATTTTTATATTACGATCGATCGACGATCGAAATGATCTACCAGATGCCGAAATTTTTTCCGACGGGGCGAGAGGACAATCGAGTGATCTGTGTATCGGGCATTGGAGGCTCAAAAAATTTTTCGGTGCTGATGGTCAATCGCGTCTTCGACATTCAGTTTCAGTTCAACGGTCAATGCTTCCCTCAGTATTGGTACGAGTTGCCGAAATCGGCGAATTTGTTTGATCCAAGCGCACTGATTCGGCACGACGGCGTGACGGATCACATACTGCGCGAGGCTCGCCATCTCTACGGCGTTGACGTGAGGAAAGACGACATTTTCCATTCCGCGTACGGCTCCCTGC